>JAMOMM010000460.1 GCA_027067085.1 Hyphomicrobiales bacterium | reverse complement strand
CCTACTCAAGTTTTGCGCCAATTTATTAGACGACACCAACCCACAAGCAGAACCACCCAAGCAATTGGCTAAAGCAGGGCTTTACCAGCAGCCACCTGAAAATTCAAAACCAACAATTCCCATCATTTTTTATCGCGCCCTCATTGAAGGGGGCCTTACCGCCCCTGTAAATGCCTTGATCGACGCAATAAAAGCACTGGGCAGCACCGCCCTTCCCATTTATCTCACCAGTTTAAAAGACAGTGATTGCACCGCCGTTTTAGATGAACTGTTCAAGCAATACCCACCCGCCGTCATCATCAATGCCACAGGGTTTGCAACAGGCGAAAACAACCCTTACACAAAATACGATTGTCCCGTACTGCAAACCGTTTTTTCAGGCACCAGCAAAGACGTTTGGCAAGAAAGCACCGTTGGCCTTCCCGCCCGCGATTTAGCCATGAACATCGTGTTGCCAGAACTTGACGGGCGCATCATGACCCGCGCCGTTTCGTTTAAAGCCGACCACACCTTTCACCAACCAACCCAGTGCCGCATCGTTACTTATGAGCCAGTGCAAGACCGCATCGAGTTCACCGCTCAAATAGCCGTTAATTGGGCAAATTTACGCCAAACACCTGCCAAGAACCGCAAAATTGGCATCATCCTTGCCAACTACCCCAACAAAGACGGCCGCATCGGCAATGGTGTTGGTTATGACACGCCCGCATCTACGATCAACATTCTCAACGCGTTGAAAGGTCAGGGATACACGCTCGATGCCTTCCCCGATAATGGCAACGCACTAATCGAACAACTCCAAGCAGGCCAAACCAATTCTACTAATTCGTCTCCCCCATCTTTGCACCACAAAGTGGGAGAAGATGCCCATTTAAGTGGGCTGATGAAGGCGCGCGGCGCAAGTCACGAACACAAAACAACACCTCAACTATCCCTGAATCAATACATCCACCACTTCTCCCAACTCCCTGAAACCATTCAAAAACAAATGACAGAGCGCTGGGGCAAGCCGCATACAGACCCGTTCGTCACGGACAAAACATTCCACCTCCCCGCCATAACCTTCGGCAATGTCACCGTCGCCATCCAACCTGCCCGTGGTTACAATATCGACCCCAAAGAAACCTATCACGACCCTGCATTGGTGCCACCGCACGGTTATCTGGCTTTTTATTTCTGGCTTCGAAAAGAGTTTGGCGCACAAGCTGTCATCCATAACGGCAAACATGGCAATTTAGAATGGCTCCCCGGCAAATCAGCAGGCTTATCAAAGTCCTGCTACCCCGAAATTGCCCTTGGCCCCATGCCGCAACTCTATCCGTTTATTGTCAATGATCCGGGCGAAGGCACCCAAGCCAAACGCCGCACAAGTGCAGTTATCATTGACCATCTCACCCCACCGCTAACACGGGCCGAAACCTATGGCCCCTATAAAGACCTCGAAGCCCTAATTGATGAATACTACCTTGCATCAGGTCTCGATCAGCGCCGCATCGACAGCCTACGCCGCCAAATCCTCGACCTTACTCAATCATCAGGCCTAGACGAAGACGCAGGCATTGCCAAAGGTGGCGATGACGATGAAAAACTCCAACAGCTCGACACTTATATTTGCGAACTCAAAGAAGCCCAAATCCGTGATGGCCTCCACATTTTGGGCCAATCCCCAAAAGGCCAACTTGAAACAGACCTATTAATCGCCCTCACCCGTACTGCCCGCGGCATCGGTGAAAATGGCGATGCTTCAATTATCAAAGCCCTCGCCGCAGATTTTGGTTTCGAAGGTTTTGACCCCTTCGATTGCGTCCTTGGCGAACCCTGGACAGGCCCAAAGCCAGCGCAACTCAAAGATTTAACAACCCAACCATGGCGTACCAATGGCGACACAGTTGAGCGGTTGGAGTTGCTGGCTCAAATCCTTGTCACAAACACCTCTTCTCCCCTCGTGGGAGAAGATGCCCACCCAAGTGGGCAGATGAGGGGGCGTGACGCAAGTCACGAACATAAACCATCGGTCACAGGAATGGATTCCCGCCTGCGCGGGAATGACGACGAAGGGTTAGTCAACAATTTGCCTAAAACCACCCTCGTCCTCACCCAAATCAAAACCCACATCCGCCCAACCCTGCAAGCTTGCGGCACCAACGAGATCACCAACCTCCTCAAAGGCCTCAACGGCCAGTTTGTCCCTGCTGGCCCTTCAGGCGCACCAACACGCGGACGTTTAGATGTGTTGCCAACGGGCAAAAACTTTTATTCCGTCGACAACCGCGCCATCCCTACACCCACCGCTTGGACGCTTGGCGAAAAGTCTGCGGCCAATATGCTGACCCGCCACTTCCAAGACAACGGCACCTACCCCAAAGCCATGGGGCTATCTGTTTGGGGCACCTCAAACATGCGCACAGGTGGTGACGACATTGCCCAAGCCCTCGCCCTCATCGGTGTTAAACCCAAATGGGACACAGCATCATGGCGCGTCAATGGCTTTGAAATTATCCCCCTGCCAAAACTCGGTCGCCCGCGTATCGATCTAACCTTGCGCATTTCAGGTTTCTTCCGCGATGCCTTCCCCGCACAAATTGAACTGTTTGACAAAGCGGTGCGCGCTGTTGGGGCCTTAGACGAACCAGAAAACGACAACCCCATCGCCGCACGAATGAAGCAAGAAACCTGCGAACTGATCGCCTCTGGAATGGACAAGTCAGAAGCCGAACACTTATCAGGCTTTCGCATTTTCGGATCAAAACCGGGTGCCTATGGTGCTGGCTTACAAGCCCTCATTGATGAAAAGCTCTGGGCCAACCGCTCAGATTTGGCCGCTGCATACATCACATGGGGCGCATATGCTTATGGGCAAAACGCCAGCGGTCAGCGCGATGAAGCCGCCTTTTCGCGCCGCCTAAAGCGCATTGAAGCGGTGGTGCATAATCAAGACAACCGCGAACATGATGTGCTCGATAGCGATGATTATTACCAATTTGAAGGCGGCATGACCGCAGCCATTGAACACACCGCTGGCACCCGCCCACTGGTTTATCACAACGATCATTCAAAACCAGAAACACCCATCACCCGCACACTTGAAGAAGAAATTGGCCGTGTGGTCCGCTCACGCGTTGTTAACCCAAAGTGGATCGATGGGGTAAAGCGCCACGGCTATAAAGGTGCTTTTGAAATCGCCGCTACGGTAGATTATATGTTCGCTTTTGCTGCCACAACAGGCGCGGTTAAATCTCATCACTTTGAACTGGCCTATGACGCTTTTCTAAATGATGATGAAACCCGCCAGTTTATTGAAGACAACAACCCCCAAGCCCTAAAAGAAATTGCCGAGCGCTTTAACGAAGCAATCGAGCGCGCCTTATGGACACCCAAATCAAACTCAGCCTACAATGTAATTGAACGCCTAAGATCAAGTCATATTATGATGGAACATCAAAATATGTGAATCTTGATCGATTCTAATAATTTGGAATACCAAGGTGTTCCAAGGAGACAGACAAATGATAAAAAAAGCAGACATGACACCAGAACAACTCGATGCCCGACACACCGAAAAAATGATTAAGAAAAAGGCCGCGCGTGAAAAAATTCTGGCCACAAAAACCAAAGAAAAAGGCCTCATCATCGTCCACACAGGCAAAGGCAAAGGCAAATCAACCGCAGCATTTGGCATGGTTTTTCGCTCTATTGGTCATGGTTTCAAAACCACCGTCATTCAGTTCGTTAAAGGCGGCTGGGACACGGGTGAGCGAACTATTTTAGAAAACTATCCAGACCTTTGCACCATCAAAGCAGCGGGCGAAGGCTTTACATGGGAAACCCAAGACCGCCAACGCGACATCGAAATGGCAAGCCAAGCATGGGAAATGGCCAAAGAAGCCATCATGGACCCACAAAACACTATGGTCTTGCTCGATGAGCTCAACATCGTCCTGCGCTATGACTATTTACACGTCTCCGACATCGTCGATTTTCTCAAACAAAAACCTGAAAACACTCACGTTATTATCACGGGTCGCAATGCCAAAGATGAGCTGATTGAGATCGCTGATTTAGTGACAGAAATGGAACAAATCAAACACCCCTTCCGCTCAGGCGTAAAAGCCCAAGCAGGGGTGGAGTTTTAACCTGAAAACGTCGCTTTTAAACTTGACCCAATTTCGCACAACTCATACTGTCTAATTATCGAAACAGCGTTCTCCGTCCGTGATGAGAACTGAAAGCGAAGCTGGTGCGGTTGACCCAATCAGGGAACCAACGCCAGTGGCTGTAAAGAACTTCACAAACTCGTTTTTCGGGTGGATGGCGCTGTTACATATAAACCCACCAATTTTTAGAGGTTCTCATGCGCTTAACACTTATTTCCACACTTTTCGCCACCATTTCAGCCCCAGCATTTGCGCACGGCGCACACTTGGATAATCTTGGCGGCCACAGCCATATGGTTGAAATCGTTTCTGTTGTTGCCTTTGGTTTACTTGCCACAACAATCATTAAACGATTTGCAAAATAATGGCCATCAACGAGCAAAACTTAGGCAATGAAAAAATCGGCATCATGCTTTGCGGCCACGGCAGCAGAGACAATGATGCGGTTGAGCAATTTGCAAAACTTGCCACTGCCCTCAAAAAACGCTTTCCGCAATACCCTGTTGAATACGGCTATTTGGAATTTGCCACGCCGATTATTCGAACGGGCCTTGATGCCTTAAAAGCTAAAGGTGTAACGCGCGTGTTGGCCGTGCCTGGCATGTTGTTTGCCGCTGGCCACGCCAAAAATGATATTCCATCGGTACTCAACACCTATGCCGCTGCCAATGATATTAAGATTGATTATGGCAAGGAATTGGGCGTTGATCCTAAAATGCTCAAAGCCGCCGCTGATCGCATTCAAGAGGCGATTGATGCAGCAACCACTGACGTACCAATTGACGAGACTTTATTGGTCGTCGTTGGCCGTGGCGCATCAGACCCCGATGCCAATTCAAACGCCTCAAAAATCACCCGCATGATGTGGGAAGGTTTTGGCTTTGGCTGGGCCGAAACCGCATATTCTGGCGTGACATTTCCACTGGTCGCCCCAGCACTCGAACATGCGGTAAAGTTGGGCTATAAACGCATCATCGTTTTCCCATATTTTCTATTCACAGGCATACTTATCAAACGCATTTATGATGCTGTTGATGATGTTGCAGCACAGCACCCAGACATTGAATTTATCAAAGCCCCATTCCTCAACGATCACCCGCAAGTCATTGATACTTTTGTTGAGCGGCTTGAACAAATCGTTGACGGTGATAACCACATGAATTGCGGCTTATGCAAATATCGCACGCAAGTTTTAGGTTTTGAAGCACAAGTTGGCGAGGCCCAAGAAAGCCACCATCACCATTCAGAAGGTGGCCAAGATCATTCACATGAGCATAGTCATGCGCACGATCACTCCCATGAGCACTCCTACGAGCATGGGCATGAACACCGTCATAAACATGGGCATGAACATAGTCATAGCCATGATGACCACCACCATACGCCTTACCCCCATGCCGATCATCCCCTTGGACCAAAAACGCTAAAAGAGACCTAATGGCCAATTACATCACCAACCCCGATGAAATCTACAAACGGTCATTTGAAATGATCGCGCAAGAAGTCGATTTATCTGTGCTACCAGCCGTGGCCCGACCCATTGCTGAACGGGTTATTCATGCCTGCGGTATGCCCGAAATTTTGCCAGATCTCATCATTTCCGATAGATTCCCGCAAGCCGTTTCAACAGCTCTTAAAAACGGCGCACCAATTTTGGTTGATGCCGAGATGTTGAAATCAGCCATTATTCCACGCATGCTACCTGCAAGCACAAAGGTCATCTGCACCCTAAACCACAAAGATGCTGCAAGCATCGGCAAAGACAAAAACATCACCCGATCAGCCGCAGGTGTGGAACTATGGCAAAACCAGCTTAAAGGCGCTGTTGTTGTCATCGGCAATGCACCAACGGCCTTGTTTCGCCTGCTTGAATTGATTGACGAAGGCGCATCAAAACCTGCCGCCATCATTGCGTTTCCCGTTGGCTTTGTTGGCGCTGCAGAATCAAAACAAGAATTACACGAAAACCCGCGCGGTATTCCTTACGCCACCTTGCTTGGCCGCAAAGGCGGCACGGCCATGGCAGGCGCTGCCATTAACGCTTTAACGCGTGGCTTAAAGTAATGAAACCTTGGTTGACGATAATCGGCATTGGCGCTGATGGCCTTGAAAGCTTGGCATCCGCTCAGCTTAATCAAGTCAAAAACGCCGACATTATCATCACCGCCAAGCGTATTGCTGCAAGTTTAGAACAGCAAACCCAAACACCCATAAAAGCCGACATTCATGTATGGCCTGTACCGTTTGACCCAATGTTTGAAAACTTGTTCAAATGGAAAGGTCAAAACATTGTTATTCTCGCAACGGGCGACCCGCTTTGGCACGGTGTTGGCTCCATCATTGCCCGCAAGTTACCTCCTCAAGAATACGAAGTCTTTCCCGCCCCATCGGCCTACTCCCTTGCCGCCGCCCGCCTTGGCTGGCCAATCAGTTCATGCGAACTCGTCACCCTTCATGGTTACAGCCGCCCCAGCAATCTCATCAGACCTTTCATCCAACCGGGCACCCGATTGATTTGTTTAACGGGCGGTAATGATACTGTTCACGAAGTTGCTTACCACCTGACTGCAATGGGATATGGCCTCAGCCCGATGACTGTACTTGAAAACATGGGTGATAAAACGCTTGAAAAGCGAATTGATTTCCTTGCTCAAAATATACAGCCAAACAAAAAATTTGCCACTTTCAACACCATTGGCTTTCACTGCATTGTCGATAAAGGTGAAACCGTATTACCGCGCACCCCAGGGCTGCCAGACAACGCCTTTAAGCATGATGGTCAACTCACCAAACAACACGTCCGCGCCATAACAGGTTGCGCCCTTTCTCCGTCCCCTGGGCAATTGC
>JAMOMM010000459.1 GCA_027067085.1 Hyphomicrobiales bacterium | reverse complement strand
GCATGGACGTTGATAATCGCTGGTGCAATTTCAAGCTGCATTAACGCGTTCAATCCATTGGCAACTGTATTGGGAATGTCATGCAATTTTAAATCAAGAAACATCGGCACACCATGGCGCGCCATTTTCATATACCCTGCTTGGCCGTGGGCATAATAAAATTCCATCCCAACTTTCAAATACCCCACATAGCCTTTCAAGCTTTGCGCCAAAAAGCTAGCGCGCTCAAGGTCGGGCGTATCGATAGCAACACAAATCGGGTTTTTGATTTCAGGCATGGTAAAAACCAACTAAAGGGGTAATAACAAAGACAATTGGCGATGTCTTATCACATCAAACTTGATTGGTCACGTGGTAGGTTTATGGGATAGGTTGAAGGCGACTTTATAGGATATTGATCTGTTCCATCAAAATTGCCATCGGAGTGAAATGGCTAAAGTTTTTCGCACCGCTTGAAACCAGAAGTCTTTGCACGTTGTTGTTTGTGAAACCACCTTTAGGTAAAGCGAACTTCAGCTTAGCTTCAAATTCCAGATCATCTCCAAAGTGCTTTATCGCTTGTTGGTGACCAATTTTGAATAACTGCGTGAGGTTTACATTGATATCTTCAAAACTTTCAAATTCTTTATGATCATTCACAGCGGAGTACAATTCTTGCACTGCCTTTCGAATATCTCTGAGATTTCCACATTGTCGCAAATCAAGCGACTTCGTGGGATTGTTGGCAAAAGGAAAGGTGAGTTCACTCAACACATCAGTAAGTGGCCGCCAATTTGATATGACCAACCCACCAACTCGGGCCTGGCTACCCATGAGCTCATCCCACCGTGTATGGCTATCGGTAACTGGGAAGGCACCAGTAATTTGGCAAATATAAAGCGTCATTTCAAAATTGGGCGTCATGCTTAACATCGTCATTTGCCCTCTTTTCTCGCCATCAAAATTATATTCTTGCATTAAGGCAAGAGGGTCTTCGGCTCTCATCTTAGCAATATGGTCAAGAAGCGCATTAAGTTTTTTGTTGTTGATATTAGGGTCGCTATTTCGAATTTGTGTGACCTGTGCTTCCTTGGGAAGCGACCAGATTGTTCTGAAAAAATCATCGTGACCCAACCAGTCCAAAAGTGGTTTATCTTTCTCGCTGATTTCAGTTTGATTTCCACGCGCTGATGCCATGTCGAGCATCTGCCGTTGTAGATGCTGATCAAATATGCATGGATCGGGTATCAAATTTACAAACCCGTCTTCAATAAAGGGCATGAGTTCAAATAGTAGCCATATATGTTTTAAAGTCTCTTGCTTATACATATGCGGATTTTCGATAGGACTGAAATCCTTGTTAACTGCATTTGCATTCATCATTGGGTTCTGGATAATGATTTCGTCAAAGTATGGTGCCAGCGCCAAAGCACTACTCGCTATGGTTCGAGGATCAATTATTCCAGAATACAACGCACGCACGATACCATCGGCTTTTGGTAACAGCTCAAAAATTTCTGTTTCAATAGGCCAAAAATAAGTAAAAATCTCATTGATTTTTTTCACCTGTTCATCGCTTAATTCTCGTCTAACATCCTCCCAGGTTTTCTCCTCACTTAACCCCAGAACGATTGCCACTCCGTCTATGAAGCCCAAGTTTCTCTCCCGTATGCTTAGAAAATCCCAACTGGTGCGAAGCTCTTCAGGTTTTTCAAAACAACACTTTTTGAACTTTTTGGCAGAACCGCATCCACATGGAGAATTGGGACCAAGTTTCCCCTTAGGTCTTTCTTTTTTCAGGTAGGGATTTTCTGGTGTTGTTCGCCCAAACTCATCTTGATAATAAGTACGCCCATCATCGAGACCTGCGAACATTTCACCACCAAACTGCCATAAGCCATTGTCTGGCGGCAGTAACGTCTCTTTAATATCTGCCCAATCGCCACTAAAACTTTGCTCAGGATAGAGCCATTCTTTCTGACCAGCGGCAATGTATTTTCGAGCTCTGCTCTTTAGAACAAAATTAACCTGAGTTACTTGCTCATCGCTCAACAGTCGGTTTTTGATGAAAGCATCTGTTCGAGTCATTGATTGTCGAAATCTCTTGGCATGGGTACGGTCTTGCGTTGGGATCTGAGAGTTCGGTGCTTTCGCATATTCGAAATTTGTGAGGATGAGGCAGTGGTTTTGATCAAGCGGAAAAAGGGTCTGTGTTCCTTTGAGGGCAACTGGTGGATCATTGGGATAAGCGCATTCTGAGCTATCTGGCGGAAGCGCATAATTATAGATTGTGACGGGGTGATCAGAGATGATAAATTTAGTGGTTGAATTTTCAGCTGACACAATTTCTCGCACTCCTTCAGTCCAAAATGTGCAATGCATGTTACGCAGAGCTTGCATTTCTTGCATCAATTGATTTTGGGTTAAGCTAGGATAGTTGCTTTTAATCCAATCCAATCCCTTGGGTGTTCGAATTTTCTGTATGTCTATATATTCAAAAAAATCCTGAAAATGATGGTGCCACTTAGCCATATCATCTTCGATAAAAGCCCAAACCGCCTTTGATCCAGTGTTATCAATATTGCCAAAGAGTTTCTTTTCAATTTCGTCGTTAATATGATCCCAGAAAAAGGTACTGTAGAGATCGGTTTGATAAAAACATTTGGAAGTCGGCCAACTATATAGGCAGTTCATCGTAACCACGCGCCCATCGGGGAGCGTTTTTTGGTCTGGTTTTAGGTCTAAATAGAAAAGGGCGTTGGCCTCATCTGGAATAAAGCCTTTTTGGTACCATTGCGGCACGTAATGGTTGTCATGAGATTTTGACACTGTCTACTTTCGTGATTAAATTGGTACCAAATGGGCATCATCACATCAAATTTATAGCCCAGTTGTACATAAAACTATAGGTCCAATTTGCGATCGTTCAAAATAAAATACCATGCCGACGGTCGGTATTTAGACTATTCCCAGTTGCTTACTATATAGATTAACGATCTATCTCCTATCATAGTTACTCAACGCAAGAAAAAAACTGCTGCAGGTTAGCGCCAGTCGTTAGAGTGTTCGCGCGATTTGTCCGTTTTACTCGCATTGCGTAAACTTGGACTGCAGCACAGCTCTTTGCTTTTGGCTTTACCCCAACGCCTTTTCATAAACAAAAGCTGCCGCTGCTAAATCTTCCAGCGCTGTGCCGCATGATTTGAACAGGGTGATTTGTACATCGTTTTGCCGACCTTTGTGTTTGCCTTGGGCAAGGTCAAAAAGATCGGCGATAATATCGCTTGGCCTAAAATAGCCTTCAGATTCGGCTTGCAACAAATCACCAGCTTCACTCATTGCCCCGCCGCGTGTATCGACGAAAACATCGCTTATCTTAACGGCTTTGCCATCGCTCTCGCGCATATCAGGTTTAAAGGCGCCAACCAAATCAAGGTGCGTGCCTTGGCTCAACCAGTCACCTTTAATAATCGGGTGCGTTGAGGTTGTGGCGCACGAAATAATATCGGCCTGTTCTACCGCTGCTTTAATATCGGTGATGGCGTTTGCGTTAAACCCTTGTTGGCATAAACGATCTGCCAAAAGTTTGGCTTTTTCAACATTGCGGTTGAAAATAGAAATGGTTGTGATTGGTCGAACAGCGCAATGGGCTTGAACCAAATGCGGGGCTAATGCGCCAGCCCCAACAATAAGCAGGTGCGCAGCATCTTTGCGTGCGAGAAAATCACAAGCCAAACCAGAAGCACAAGCCGTGCGCCGCAAGGTCAGCTCGTTGCCATCTACAACGGCTAATGTGTCGCCGCTTTCGCCGTTGAATAACAAATAATTGGCTTGGACAGTCGGGGCATTTCGCTTGTCATTGTCAGGCAAGACAAAAACCGTTTTTAAACCTGCGTAAGTTTTTTCGTCTATCACACTAGCCATGTCATACCATGCAGGCATCAACAACAAACTGCCATCGGCCTCGCCTGCGCGTTTTATGTTGTGTACATGACGTTCAGGGGCGTGAATTTTAACGCAAAATGCATAACGCAACACATTGATTAGCTCGTCATAGGAGACAAGTTGGGCAATTTGCTGGGCGGTAATGAATTTCATTCAAACAAAAAATTTAAAGCATTGGCTGGTTTTCAACGGGTACCATTTCGCCATTATTAAGGCGTTTTTCGATGGCGGTTTTTTTCGCCATTTCTTCTTCTAAATGAACGCGGGCGCTGTGAGCGGCTTTTCGCCATTTGCTTTGATTTATCCAAGCAGCAACCCAGCCGACGACAAGTCCTAAAAACACGCCAGCAAACAAAATTGACCAGATCGGTACGGAAAATGCCATCCACGGTATTTCAGGTGAAATCGGGTCTAGCGAAACCGTTACCATTGACCGATTAGCCAGTGCAAAGGCAATTGCAACGATTGCAGCTGGCAATCCAATAGCCCAACTCAAAAAGCGTTTCATAAAGTTACCCCGTGTATATATCTTGGTCAGAATTTAATATTTGCTGAGATTATCCAGCAGTTTTTTCATTTAAACGAATATGTAATTCTTTACCTGTTTTGAAAAATGGAACAGATTTCTTATCAACCGAAACGATTTCGCCTGTGCGCGGGTTTCTACCCTTGCGTGCGTCACGATGTTTGACAGAAAAGGCACCAAATCCGCGTAGTTCAACACGGTTTCCGTCTGCAAGTGATCCAATGACTTCATCAAAGATCGTGTTGATGATTTTCTCCACATCGCGGTGGTATAAGTGTGGGTTCTGCTCAGCGATTTTTAAGATCAATTCAGATTTTATCATCAGTGCACCAATTCTTTAGTTCGTTTAAAGTCATTATTTAATTGCAGGTTGCCAAACCACCAGCAAACCGTCAAGGTTTCGCGTGTTATTTTGCAACGCAGGAGCAAGGTCATGAGCCAGTTTGCCAAGACCAATAGCTTTCAAGCTACCTTGTAATAAAGAAAGAGATAACCCAACCTTCTCGGTGACTGATGGAACTTCCCAATCCAAAATTTTCAGTGTCGTACTAATTTTTTTGGTTTTGTGTAACCAAGCAAGGCCAACATCTTCGCCGCCAATGGCATCAATAAGGTTTTCCTTTAAAGCTTGGCGGCCCGTATAGATACGCCCATCGGATAAGCGCACTGTATCGGCATCGGAAAGTTTGCGGCGTTCTTTGACTAAGCCTTTGAACCAGATGAAGGAATCCTCAACAGACTGTTCGAGCACTTCACGCACATCAGCTTTTAGTGGTTGATACATATTTGGTTCAGCTTTTTGCGGGCCACTTTTAATCGTTTGCATATTCACGCCAATGGTATTCATCAATTTACCAACTTCTGGCCATTGAAAAATAACACCAATGGAGCCCGTAATGGTGTTGCCACGCGCTACAATGTGGTCTGTACCAAGGGCTGCAATATAACCACCTGACGCAGCTACAGAGTCCATAACCGCGATAACAGGTTTCTTTTTAGAAATTTTGCGCAAAGCTTCATAAAGCGCTTCAGAACCAACTGTTGTTCCCCCCGGACTGTTGATTCTGATGATAACGGCTTTGGCCCGCGTAGATTTTTCTATGCGGGTGAGTAAAGAAATTACTTTTTGGTCACCAGAAATAAAGCCATCAATTCGAAGGCGTGCAACATGGTCAGAATACTTACCAATTCTAGAGCTAGTTTTTGCACTGTTAAGGAAAATGCCAACAAATGAAGACATAAGCGCCAAGATAGCGACGATTCGCCAAAAGCTGGCGGCACGGCGGGTTCTTCGTTCAGAAGTAATTTGGTCTGCTTTGAACATAAAGGCGCTTTTTCTGGTTTCATCTAAATCAGAAAAAGCTCTAATTTAAATGGGAAAAGGGTATAAAAACTGGTCGGTGCTAAGTTGTGAAATACAATAATACACCGACCAGAAACGTTATGACAATTTATTATTCGTCATCTTTTGCTTTGTTTAGGGCTGCACCCAAAATGTCGCCAAGTGATGCACCTGAATCTGAAGAGCCATACTGCGCAACCGCAGCTTTTTCGTCAGCAATTTCAAGAGCTTTAATTGACAATGTCACTTTACGGTTGGCTTTGTCGAGTTGCGTTACGCGCGCATCAACTTTTTCTCCAACTGCAAAACGCTCAGGGCGTTGTTCTGAACGATCACGGGCAAGGTCGCCACGGCGGATAAAGGCATTAAAGTCGCTATCAGCGATTTTAACTTCCAAGCCACCTTCGACAACGCCAGTAACTTCACAAGTTACGGTGCCACCACGACGTAGACCTGTTGCAGATTCCATTGGATCGGCACTAAGTTGTTTAACGCCAAGGCTGATACGTTCTTTTTCAAGATCAACATCAAGAACAACAGCTTTGACCATGTCGCCTTTGCTGTAGTCAGCAAGGGCTTCTTCACCCGAACGGCTCCAATCAAGGTCAGACAAGTGAACCATGCCATCAACATCACCATCAAGACCGATAAACAGACCAAATTCAGTGATGTTTTTAACTTCACCTTCGATCTCAGTATCGCGTGGGAATTTCTCAGAGAATGATTCCCAAGGATTGTCTTGAGTTTGTTTAAGGCCAAGAGAAATACGGCGGCGTGCAGGATCCACATCAAGAACTTCAACCGTAATGGTTTCAGTTGTTGAAAGGATTTTGCCAGGATGTACGTTTTTCTTAGTCCAGCTCATTTCTGAAACGTGGACAAGACCTTCGATACCTTCGCGAAGTTCAACAAATGCACCATAGTCAGTAATGTTCGTTACTTGACCTTCAACACGTTTGCCAACTGGATATTCTTCGCCAACACCTTCCCAAGGATCGCTCTCAAGCTGTTTCATGCCAAGGCTGATACGTTGAGTTTCAGAGTTGATTTTGATGATTTGCACTTGACGTGTTTCGCCAACAGTCAAAACGTCTGATGGGTGATTGACGCGTTTCCAAGAAATATCGGTAACGTGCAACAAGCCATCAATGCCGCCTAGGTCAACAAATGCACCATAATCGGTGATGTTTTTGACGATGCCTTCAACAGTTTG
>JAMOMM010000458.1 GCA_027067085.1 Hyphomicrobiales bacterium | reverse complement strand
ATTACGATGACAGATTACTAAATACCCTTAATTATTATACTGTAGCACCAATTATCACAACTCCCAGTACAGGCGATAATAACCAAATGAAATAGATACGCAACAATGTGAATACGGATAGGGGTTCGGGTTTCCGTTCACGCTAATGGCTAACGCCATACGCTCCACTATGGGCGGCGCATAAGCGCCGAAGCGCCTTGCGCTTAGTCGTTCGCAGGCACAAGTGCCCGCTCCTCCACCGAAATATACGTAAAAATTCCAGCCACACGCTAGAACCATGCCACAAATTTCTGAAACTAGGTACGACCGCACCTCGGCGCTTATGCGCCGCCTATAGTGGGGCATTTTGCAAAGCAAAATTTGCGTGAACGGGACCATAAAACCCCAACCGTACAACTCACCATCCCCCCCAACCCCCAAACACAAAAAAACCGGCCCTCTATAAAAGTAGGCCGGTTTTTAGTTCTCACTAACGAAGTGAGAGGTATTTAGATCCGAATACCAATTCCTAGCACTTCAGGAACAGCTTTTGGCGCGGCATCAATATCAATGCCAGATTTTTGAGCCAACAACTCGATTTTCCGAAGCTCAGTTTCAACTTCTTCTAGATCAGCTTTCGCAACATCAAGCTGCTCATTAAGACCCGCAACAGATTGGGCAATATTATCAGCGCGAACGCGGATAGACTTTGCTGTTGTTGAATAATTGAAATGATTGATATCACTTACGCCAGTAACTTTTTCTTCATGAGCGATCTGGAGTTCAAACTCTTCGACCTTTGATTGAAGATCAGACATCATAAATTCGATCTCTGTAACCTGACGACGTTTGTCTTCCGCTTTAAAGCGATAAAGACGTAACATTGAATCTTTAGAGCGCATAACAATGCCTCCCTTTTTTTGTACTAAACGCAACTTACTAACTATGGCTTTAACAAAAGCCTTGGACGACAACTTCGAATCAACTATGATTCAGGACTCTTAAGCTAGATTCCAAAATCTTCCATCTCTGTAATCTGGAATTTATAGTGAACCATTAGCCTTAAGGGCGAGTAAACCGATTGATGAAAATTTCGAGTAATTTCATTGTTCTTGATCGCTAAGCGGCGAAAAGTTTTAACGTTAGTTGAATAAAACAGTCCAAGTGTATCAAAACAAGGGATTTTAATTAGGTTTTGTTAACCTTTACAAGTCTATCTTAACAAACACAGTTAATGATTGGTTTCACAAATTGAATACCAATTGAATGGAAACGGCAACACTGACAGCCCTATGAAGGCCAATACAGGCTAACGCGGCAAGACAACTAAGGGGAAAGACATGAGAGTACTTCTCATTGAGGACGATCCGGCAACAGCACAAAGCATCGAGCTAATGTTAAAATCGGATGGATTTAATGTTTACACAACAGATCTTGGCGAAGAAGGGGTCGATCTTGGTAAGTTGTATGATTACGACATCATCCTTTTAGATCTGAACTTGCCAGATATGAGCGGCTATGAAGTGCTCAAATCTTTGCGTGTTGCAAAAATCGAAACACCTATCCTTATTCTTTCTGGCCTTGCTGGCATTGAAGACAAGGTTAAAGGTCTAGGCTTTGGCGCTGATGATTATATGACCAAGCCTTTCCACAAAGATGAGTTGGTTGCCCGCATCCAAGCCATCGTTCGTCGCTCTAAAGGCCACGCACAATCAATTATTACCACGGGCGAACTTGACGTGAACCTCGACACAAAAACTGTTGAAGTTGACGGCCAACGCGTTCACCTTACTGGTAAAGAGTATCAAATGCTCGAGCTGCTTTCACTTCGTAAAGGCACAACGCTCACCAAAGAAATGTTCCTTAACCACCTTTATGGCGGCATGGACGAGCCAGAACTTAAAATCATCGACGTATTCATTTGTAAATTGCGCAAGAAGCTTGCTTCAGCTGCTGGCGGCAAAAACTTCATCGAAACAGTATGGGGCCGCGGCTACGTACTTCGTGAGATGGAAAACGACAATGATTCAAATCTCGATGTTGCAGGCATCCTAGAATCAGCTTAATCGCTCAATTTTCTACAACAAATTCCAAACCCGATGAATTTTCATCGGGTTTTTTTTGTGGGTTTTAGCTAGGTGCGGGCATTAGTATTACGGAAAATTCCAGTTACACGCTGGAGCCAAGTCATCTAGGTTTGATTTTCCGTTCACGCTAATGGCTAACGCCATGCACTGCACTAGCGCGGGGCATTGGCCCCGAAGCGCGGTCGCGCTTAGTCGTCGGCGTTGCCTCCTCCACCAAAGTTTACGGAAAATTCCAGCTACACGCTGGAGCCAAGCCACCACTTCTGAAACTAGGTGCGACCGCACCTCGGCCGTTTAGGCCGCGCCAGCGCAGCGTACGGGTGAAACCCGTTAGCGTGAGCAGCATCCAAACCTACCCGTAATCGCCCTGCCTCAAACTCATAAATTACAACCACCCTATTTTACCCCTTGCACCTACAGCCACTAGAGGTTTTATAAATACACCTGATAGACCCCCTATTAGGAATATTTGTGATGAGCGAAACGAAAAATCAGACGATTGCCCTAACCATAGAAGGCATGGATTGTCCCAGTTGCACCAGTAAAATTGAAAACGTAGTTTGTGCTATTCCAGGTGTTGATAATGTCAGCCTGAACTACAACAGCCAAAAGCTCAAATTCAATAATACTCAAGATAGTGACCAGACAAACACCATTGTCCGCGCCGTCAAAAAACTTGGTTATAAGGTGCAGCGAGAACAAGACGCAACGCCAGAAAAACATTTATCCTGGTGGCAAACAAATAAAGGCCGTCTGGTTATCATTGCAGGCACATTGCTTATCATTGCCACGGTTATGTCATTTGTTTTGCCCGCCTGGTCTGGTTATGTATTTGCCTTTGCCGCCTTGCTTGCTCTTGCACCATTGGCACGAAAAGCCATCATGAGCGCCATTGCTGGCCAACCTTTCACCATTGAAACGTTGGTGACGATTGCCGTAATTGGGGCCATATTTATCAATGAAGCCGCCGAAGCAGCAGTTGTTGTATTCCTGTTTTTAATCGGTGAGTTGCTAGAAATGATGGCAGCAGCAAAAGCCCGTCGCTCTGTACAAGCACTAGCAGATTTAGTACCCAAATCTGCTTTTCTGGTAACAGAAAACGGCACCCGCGAAGTTGCTGCCGATAGCCTTGCCATTGGTGACATCATCGAAGTTCGCCCCGGTGGACGCATTCCTGCCGATGGTCTCATTAGCGAAGGAGAAACTTCAATCGATGAAGCCGCCGTTACTGGTGAATCCATGCCAAAAAGAAAACAATTGGGCGATCAGGTGTTTGCAGGTTCAATCAACATTGACGGGCTGATCCGTTTAACCGTTGAGAAAACCGCCCAAAACAACATGATTTCGCGCATTTTGACCATGGTGGAAGATGCCCAGGCCAGCAAAGCCCCAACCGCGCGGTTTATTGATGATTTCAGTAAATATTACACACCTGGCGTTATTGTCGTTTCAGCCCTCATTGCCTTTGTGCCGCCACTCATGTTTGGCGCTGACATGACACAATGGATTTATAAAGGCTTGGCCATTTTGCTCATCGGTTGCCCTTGCGCGCTCGTTTTATCAACACCAGCCGCCATCACATCAGGTATTTCAGCAGGGGCAAAACACGGATTATTGGTAAAAGGCGGCGCGATACTGGAAGCCATTGGCCATGTTAAGCAAGTCGCCTTTGACAAAACGGGCACCCTCACCGCTGGCACGCCAAAAGTGACCGATGTTAAAACCTTTAACGGCACCGAAAAACGTTTACTGGAATTGGCAAGTGCAGTTGAGGCAGGCTCGTCTCACCCTTTGGCCATTGCTATTGTTGAAGAGGTTGAGCAACGCGGCTTGAGCCCTAAAAAAGCAACCCAGTCCAAAGCCCTAAGCGGGCGCGGCGTTAGCGCCACAATCGCTGGCAAAACCATTACCATCGCCTCACCGCGCTATGGCCAAAAACTGACAAAAATATCCCCCGACCAACAAAGTCAAATTCATGGCTTAGAATCAGAAGGTAAAACCGTTGCCCTCGTACTGGAAGATGACAAATTACTCGGGGCCATTGCCCTGCGCGATGAACTGCGCAGCGATGCAGCATCAGCCATGCAAGACCTGAAAGAAATGGGCATTACCCCCATTATGCTCACAGGCGATAACGCACGTACAGGCGCTGCATTGGCAAAACAATTGGGCATCAGCGTAAAAGCTGAAATGTTGCCACAAGATAAACTAGACGAAATTGAAACCCTCAAACTAAACGGCAATATTGCCATGGTAGGCGATGGCATCAATGATGCCCCAGCGCTGGCGCGCGCCGATGTTGGCATCGCCATGGGTGGGGGCACAGATGTTGCTCTTGAAACCGCCGATGCAGCACTCTTGCATGAACGCGTTAATGACGTGCCTGCCCTAATCGCACTGTCACGCGCCACCATGGCCAACATTCACCAGAACATTTCTATAGCCCTTGGCTTAAAAGCAATCTTTCTGGTCACCACCTTAATCGGCATGACATCTCTATGGATGGCCATTTTAGCTGATACGGGTGCCACCGTTCTGGTCACCATCAATGCGCTAAGATTACTCGGCTATAAGTTCAAAAAATAACCTTAAAAAAAGCGGCCCTTAATGTTCATCAAGGGCCGCTTTAGCTATTCTCAAAAAGGGTCAAATTTAACCACCAACCACATCAAAGCCAGCCTTTTCAATGATAGCCACAACTTGATCCTTGCTAATCACCGCTTCGTCAATTTGCATCTGCCCGTTATTATTTTCATGGCTGATCGCAATAGCGCTAACACCATCTGCTTTTTCTAACAAGCCAATGAGACGGCCCGAACAACCACCACAACTCATGCCTTCAATATTTAGTTTTAGATCAGCCACTGCTATACTCCGAAATTAGAAAACCGTTGACCAACCAATAAGGCTTCTTCTTACTGGAAGGTCAAGAGGTTTTCATCTTCTGATTTTTAGCTAATATCATCTGCGCTATGGCGTTCTCGGACTTGCTTGTCTTCATCACCCCAAGTGCGATTAACCCGCACGCCGCGTTTCACTGCCGGACGAGCGTCAACTTCTTTGGCCCAGCGCATAACGTTTTTATAACTGTCAGTCTCTAAAAATTCAGCCGCCTCATAAACCCGATTAAGCACCAACGCGCCATACCACGGCCAAATAGCAATATCGGCAATAGTGTATTCATCGCCGGCAATAAACTTATTCTCAGCCAATTGGCGATCCAGCACATCAAGTTGGCGTTTAGTTTCCATCGTGAAACGCTCAATGCAATATTCAATTTTGATCGGCGCATAAGCATAAAAATGGCCAAACCCTCCACCGAGATATGGCGCTGAACCCATTTGCCAAAACAACCAAGACAAGCACTCTGTCCGCTGAGTTGGATCGTTCGGTAAAAACGCATCAAACTTTTCTGCTAAATACAATAACATCGCGCCTGATTCAAAAACTCGCGTTGGCGTTTTTGTTGAATGATCCATAAGCGCTGGAATTTTTGAATTGGGATTAACCTCAACAAAGCCAGAACCAAACTGATCGCCTTCCATAATGCTAATCATCCACGCATCATATTCAGCCCCCTTATGACCAGCAGCCAGCAGCTCCTCAAACATCACCGTCACTTTCACCCCATTGGGTGTTCCCATTGAATAAAGCTGAAACGGATGCTTGCCGACGGGCAATTCTTTATCATGAGTAGGCCCTGCAATTGGGCGGTTGATACTTGCAAATTTTCCACCGCTTTCATTTTGCCATTTCCAGACCTTTGCGGGTGTATATTCTGTATCTGTCATTTTTCAATTCTTTCTAATTCAATTGAGGGAGGCATGACACTAACGCCTCAACTTCCAACCTCGCAAGCAATTAAACCTATTTAACGATAATTAACTTGTGAACACATATCGGCCTGAGATGCTTGAAAAAATTAAACGAGGCACTAAGCTATCAGACTTGACCGACTTACAGAATGTCATCAAAAAACCTAGCCATTGAAAGAAAACGCATGGACCCAACTTCAAAGAATACCAAAATGATCTTCTTAGTTGGTGCCATCGGTGTGGGCGTTATGATGTTCTTTGGTCCAAACCAATCTAGCTTTTTCCCAACGCCCGCCTCATCGCCCTCATCATCAACCAATGCCGCACCATCAACATCAACGCCAACGGCAGGACTAACACCAGCAACTAGCGTTGCTTCTGGCCAAAAACTATACGAAAAAAATTGCATGGCTTGTCACGGTAAAAATGCAAAAGGAACCGAACAAGGCCCAACCTTTATCCATAAGGTTTATGAACCAAATCATCACGGTGATGGTTCTTTTGTTGTGGCTGCAAAGCTAGGCGTGCGTGCCCACCACTGGCGCTTTGGCAATATGCCAGCCCAGCCACAAGTCAATGAACAGCAAGTCCTTGAGATTATAAAATACATCCGCAAGTTACAAAAAACTGCGGGTATTTTTTAAGCCATGAACAATGCACCAAACCAATTGCCTTTCACCAGCCAATACTTCGATTGCAACGGTCAAACAATCCACACCAAAATTGGCGGGCCAGAAAATGCACCCGCAATTTTAATGCTTCACGGCTTTCCTGAATATTGGGCAGCATGGTCAAGTGTTGGCGAATTTTTCATAAACAAATATCGGGTTATTTTACCAGATCAGCGCGGCTTCAACCTCTCCTCAAAACCCTCCGAACTCAAAGCGTATGACACCAAGCATTTAGTCGCCGACATGGTCTCGCTCATCAATCAAATATCGCCCGATAAACCGATTATTCTGTGCGGCCACGATTGGGGTGCATCAGTTGCCTATGCCATGGCCATGCGCCACCCACAGCGCATTTCCCACCTTATCATCGCCAACGGCGTTCACCCCATGTGTTTCCAAAAAGCTTTATTTACAGGTGGCGACCAAACCAAATCTAGCCAATACATGAACGTACTACGGGCGCAAGGAAGTGAAGAACGAC
>JAMOMM010000457.1 GCA_027067085.1 Hyphomicrobiales bacterium | reverse complement strand
TCGCGATCTTTACGGGTGTCACCGGTCTTGATGTAAATGTTATGGAAGCCAATACTAATCTGATCGTTTAATCATACGTTTTTACAAAACGAAACCCGCAAAGTGATTGCTTTGCGGGTTTTTATTGGGCGGGTTTTTTATTGGGCGGTTTTTTCATTGCGTGATTTTTGGAATGAATTTGAGCAAATAAAAAAGGGCGCCGAAATCAGCACCCTTCTTCAAAACTTTTAGATAAAAGCAGCTTAACCTAGCGCTTTAACCCGAGCAGCAAGACGCGAAATGCGACGTGAAGCTGTTTTCTTGTGCAGAAGACCTTTTTGCGCATTTTTCATAAGCTGTGGCTGTGCTTCACGAAGAGCAACAACAGCAGCTTCTTTGTCGCCACCTTCAATTGCTGTTTCAACGCGCTTAACAAAAGTACGCATACGGCTGCGACGGTTTTTGTTGACTGCAGTACGACGCTCAATTTGACGGGTCGCTTTTTTCGAGGAGCTCAGATTAGCCATTTAGTCTATATTCCTGACAATAGAAAAACCGCCCTTGAGGACGGCATAATAATTTGCGCTGTGTATACCGCTTCAACGCCAACAGGTCAACAACTGAATCGATCTAATTGCTGCCTATTTGTCTTTGAAATCTGCTTTGCGCTTTTCAACAAAAGCAGCCATGCCTTCTTTTTGATCCTGCGTCGCAAAAAGTGAATGAAAAACCCGCCGTTCAAAACGAATACCTTCAGCCATTGTCGTCTCAAACGCGCGGTTTACGCACTCTTTAGCGATCATTACCGATGGTTTTGAAAGAGCCGCAATTTTGCTTGCAGTTTTAATGGCTTCATCAACCAATTTGTTAGCATCAACCACGCGCGATACAAGTCCGCTGCGTTCAGCTTCTTGAGCATCCATCATCCGCCCTGTTAAAACCATGTCCATGGCTTTAGATTTGCCAACAAAGCGGGTTAGACGTTGCGTGCCACCAGCGCCAGGAATAGTGCCAAGTTTAATTTCAGGTTGGCCAAACTGAGCTGTATCAGCCGCAATAATAAAATCACACATCATGGCAAATTCACAACCACCACCAAGCGCATAGCCAGCAACGGCGGCAATAATCGGTTTGCGTTGATCTGCCAAATGACCCCAATTGCCAAGGAAATCCTCCATATAGGCATCCATGTAGGTTTTGGACTGCATTTCTTTGATGTCAGCTCCTGCGGCAAAGGCTTTTTCGTTGCCAGTAACCACAATACAACCAATGGCATCGTCTTTATTATAAATTTCAAGCGCGTCATTAAGGTCAGCAATGAGGGCTGAGTTGAGGGCATTTAACGCCTGAGGGCGATTGAGACGGATAAGGCCCACGGCCCCGTGCGTTTCAATGAGAATGTTTTCATAAGTCATGGTAAAATCTTATCGTTGCTTTGACAGATTAACAAGCCTCATTTTTGGCATTTAGGGCAGTAAAAAGTTGAACGCCCTGATTGTACTATGCGTTTGATCGTGCCTGTACAGTTTTCATTTTTACACGTCTCGTTTTCGCGGTCATAAACATCAAAGCGTTGTTGGAAGGACCCTTCATTACCATCAGCGCCAACATAATCTTTTAAAGTTGATCCACCCGCCTTTATCGCTTCAGTTAGGCAATCGCGAATTTTCCGCACCAAAATTTCACCCTTTTGGTTTTCTTTGCCGCGCGTGGCTAAGGTCGATGCTTTGGCAAGTGGTGAAAGTCCTGCGCGAAACAACGCCTCGCAAACATAAATATTGCCAAGACCTGCAATATATTTTTGGTCTAACAATGCAGCTTTTAACGGGGCTTTTTTAGTCATAAATTGTCCAGCTAAGTAGGCCGCGTTCAGACCATTGCCTAATGGTTCAACCCCAATATTTGCCAGCAATTTATGGCTTTGGACTTGGCCAGCAGGAAACAAATCCATAATGCCAAAGCGGCGCGGGTCGGTGTAAACAACTTTGGTGCCGTTTTTAAGCGTTATCATAAAATGGTCATGCTTGCCATTGCCCGCATCTGTACTGCCCGATTGAAAATAGAAGTCTGCTAAGTTTTGCCCATTTTCTCCATCAACAAAAACACTGAACCGCCCCGTCATGCCAAGGTGTGAAAGCCAAATACTATCATCATCTAGGTAAGCAAGAATGTACTTTGCCCGCCGTTCTAAGTGTAAAATTTTCTTGTTTGTGAGGCGCTCGGTAAAATTATCTGGAAAAGGGAACCGCAAGTTGGGTCGGCGTATCTCTGCGCTGGCAATGGTTTGGCCTTCCAACGCTGGCGCAAGGCCACGCATAACAGTTTCGACTTCAGGTAATTCTGGCATTTTATCCCCTAGATTGCAGCGCTAATTAAGGATAGAAACCATATCAAGAATCAAGTGGTTTCCACAATAGCTATAATTGGCGTGATAGGGTAAGGTTAAACAAGGTTCTGAACCTGAGTTCAAAATACGGAAATTTTATTATGCAAGACCAAACAACAGCCCCCTTCGGTTTCAAAGATGTTGACGCAAACGAAAAGCAGGGCATGGTCAATGAAGTGTTTTCAGCCGTTGCTGGTCGCTATGACCAAATGAATGATCTTATGTCTGGCGGGCTGCATCGCTTATGGAAAGATGATTTCATTACCAAGCTAAATCCACCGCGCAACGATACCGCTTTTAAGGTGCTTGATGTGGCAGGTGGGTCTGGCGATATTGCTTTTCGAATTTTAGAAGCTGGCGGCACGGGTTGTCATGTGACGATCACGGACATCAATCCGCAAATGCTTGGTGAAGGTAAAAAGCGGGCTGAAAACTTATCTTTTGACGGGTCGTATGATTTTGCGGTGGCCAATGCTGAAAAATTAGCATTCCCTGACAATCATTTTGATGCCTACACTATTTCATTTGGCATACGCAATGTTACCAATATCGACAAAGCCTTAGCCGAGGCATTTCGTGTGCTCAAACCGGGTGGCCGTTTTATGTGTTTGGAATTCTCACAGGTCGATATTCCAGGTTTTGATAAATTTTACGATGCGTATTCCTTTACCGTTGTGCCAGCTATTGGCAAAGTGGTAACGGGCGATGGCCAACCTTATCGCTATTTGGTTGAAAGCATTCGCACCTTCCCAAATCAGCAAAATTTTAAAGCAATGATTATGCAAGCAGGTTTTGAACAGGTTAATTACACCAATTTATCAGCGGGAATTGTTGCCATTCATTCAGGTTGGAAAATCTAACTGCCCATGAAACAACTAAACCATATTCTTCACTTGGTAAAAGCTGGATTGGTATTTGCGCGTCACGATGTCCTGCCAAAAGATCAAGTGCAATTGTTGCCAACGCCAGCGCGGATTTTGTTTAAGTTGGCTAAGCTTGTTGCAGGTAAGCCCAAACAAACCAACACCAGCGCACTAAACACAGCCCTAAATGAACTTGGCCCCAGTTATATTAAATTGGGACAGTTCTTAGCCACCCGACCAGATTTTATTGGTAAAGAACGCGCGACTGAATTGGCCCTGTTACAGGACCGTTTGGAACCCTTTAATCATCAACTTGCTATCGATGAAGTCGAGCGCCAATCGGGCAAAAAGCTCAATGAAGTGTTTGCTACTTTCAGCAAACCTGTGGCGGCTGCTTCCATTGCCCAAGTGCACAAAGCAACATTGGAGGATGGTACAGAATTAGCAGTAAAAATTTTACGCCCCAATGTGAAGCGGCGTTTTAATAAAGACTTAGAAGCTTTTGCCTTTGCTGCACGGATGATGGAAAAGTGGATAGAACCATCGCGCCGCTTGCGCCCTGTTGAAGCGATTAGAGTTTTGGCAAAATCGATCGACCTTGAAATGGACTTGCGCATGGAAGCTGCCGCCATTGCAGAAATGGCAGAGAACACCAAGGACGATGCAAAATTCCGTGTGCCAAAAGTCGACTGGCAACGCACTACAGGCCGTATGTTGGTGATGGAATGGATTGACGGTATTCCATTGAACGCACCAGAAAAATTAGTTGCAGCTGGCGTTGATTTAGAAAAATTATCTAAAAATGTCATTCAATCATTTTTACGCCATGCCATTCGTGATGGTTTTTTTCATGCTGATATGCATCAGGGCAATTTATTTGTTGACCCCCAAGGCAATTTAGTTGCCGTTGATTTTGGTATTACGGGGCGTATGAACAAACAAGATAGGTTCGTCTTGGCGCAAGTTTTGTATGGCTTTCTAAACAAAAATTACCTTGAAGTGGCTCAAACCCACTTTGATGCAGGTTATGTGCCGCAAACCGAAGATGTTGAAGTTTTTGCCCAAAGCCTGCGTTCCATTGGTGAGCCGATTATGGATAAACCAGCCGAGGAAATTTCGGTGGGCCAATTGTTGGGTCAATTACTTGAAGGTACGCAGCGTTTCAACATGGCCACGCAGCCGCAACTTATTTTATTGCAGAAAACCATGGTCGTGGTTGAGGGCGTGGCGCGCTCGCTAGATCCAAAATTTAATATGTGGACCGCCTCTGAACCTGTTGTCAAAGAATGGCTAGAAAACCGTTTGGGACCAAAGGGTGCTGTTGAGGATTTATCGCAAGGCATGGCTACATTGGGAAAAGTGGCGATGGCAATGCCTCAAACCATGCTTGAAATGCAACAGGCGGCAAACTCTTTAAGCGAAATGATTAACAAGGGCGAAATTGGTTTGGATGATGACACCGCGCAAAAGTTAGCCAAAGCACAAAGCAGTCAGTCACGTTCAAGCCGTGCTGCGTTGTGGGTTGGTGCCATAGCGCTGGTTGTGATAGCCTTTGCTCAGATAATGTAATTTAAAAATCCCAAAGGAAGTTTGCATGCTAAACGGCAAAAAAATCCTGCTTATTATTTCAGGCGGCATTGCGGCCTATAAAAGCTTGTTGCTCATCCGTTTGATTAAACAAAATGGCGGCAGCGTTCAGACCATTATTACGCGCTCTGGTGAGCAGTTTGTAACACCTTTATCCGTTGCAAGTTTAAGTGGCGAGAAAGTTTTTACCGACCTGTTTGATTTAACCGATGAAACTGAAATCGGTCACATAGAACTTTCACGTTCTGCAGACCTGATTGTCGTTGCCCCCGCCAGTGCTGACATTATGGCGCAAATGGCCAATGGCTTGGCCAGTGACTTAGCCACAACAGCATTGCTTGCAACCGACAAGTCGGTGCTTGTTGCACCCGCCATGAATGTGCGTATGTGGGAAAACGCAGCGACACAACGCAATATTGAGACGTTGAAAAACGATGGCGTTTTGTTTGTTGGCCCTGATGAGGGGGCAATGGCGTGTGGTGAGTTTGGTCTTGGCCGCATGGCAGAGCCAGATGCAATTTTAGAGGCGATTGGCGATTGTTTTGAGACCGATGGTGATCTGCAAAACAAACCTTTATTTGGCAAAAAAGTCTTGATTACAGCTGGCCCAACTCATGAGCCGATTGACCCCGTGCGCTACATCGCCAATCGTTCATCGGGTAAACAAGGCTATGCGCTGGCAAAAGCTGCGGTGGCTTTGGGTGCTCATACGGTGTTGGTTTCAGGGCCGACCAGTTTGCCTATTCCAGAAGGGGCAGAACTCCTGCCCGTTGAAACCGCCAATGAAATGTTCGATGAAACCATGGCCGAATTGCCTGCCGACATAGCTATTTTTGCCGCCGCTGTTGCTGATTTTCGGGTGGAAAACGCTGCAGATCAAAAAATGAAAAAGAAAAATAAAGACGATGTACCATCATTAGAATTGGTTCAAAACCCTGATATTTTGGCAACAGTTGCAGCTCATAAATCCAAACGCCCAACCTTAGTCGTTGGTTTTGCGGCTGAAACTGAAAACGTTATTGAGAACGCAAAGTTAAAGCTGGCCCGTAAAGGCTGCGATCTGATTATTGCAAACGATGTCGGACACGGCAGCGATGTCATGGGCGGTAGTGAGAACACCATTCATATTGTTTCAAAAAATGGTGTTGAGGATTGGCCGCAAATGTCTAAGCAAGAGGTTGCCGATAAACTCATGGCGTATTTGGTCGATCAATTGGGTGTTGAAGTATGACAATTGTTGAGATCAAACGTTTGCCGCACGGGGCAGGGTTAGAGCTGCCGTCTTATGAAACGGCGGGATCAGCGGGCATGGATTTGCGCGCTGCTGTTGCAGACGGTGAGACGATAATGCTGCAAGCTGGTGCCCGCGCCTTGGTTGATACTGGATTGGCCATGGCCTTGCCTCAAGGTTTTGAGGCACAAATTCGCCCACGTTCTGGCCTTGCGATTAAGCACGGTATTACCTGCCTTAATACACCGGGCACAATTGATAGTGATTATCGCGGTGAGATAAAAATCATTTTGATAAATTTGGGCCAAGAACCTTTTGAAATTAAACGCGGTGATCGTATTGCCCAAATGGTCATTGCCCCTGTTATTCAGGCACAGTTCAATGAGGTTGAAGAGCTAACGAATACTAGCCGTGGGCAAGGTGGATTTGGATCAACAGGCACATGAACGAAAAATTGTCGCCAGAAGAACTTGAACGCTATGCCCGTCATATTTTGCTTCGCGATGTCGGCGGCATGGGGCAGCAAAAACTCAAAGCAGCTAAAGTGTTGGTCATTGGCGCAGGTGGGTTAGGTGCACCAATGTTGATGTATCTAGCTGCTGCTGGCGTTGGCACTATTGGCATCGTTGATGATGATGAAGTTGACTTATCAAACCTGCAACGTCAAATCATCCATCTAACCGATCAAGTCGGCACTGCAAAAACAACTAGCGCAGCATCAATGCTGAACGCGGTTAACCCGCATGTTAAAGTGGTTGAGCATCAAATGCGAATAGATGAAACCAATGCGATAGAACTTATCGAGCAATATGACATTGTTGCCGATGGTTGCGATAATTTCAAAACCCGTTTTATTGTTTCTGATGCCTGTTTCTTTACCAGTAAAACCTTGGTTTCAGCAGCGGTCGGACAATTTGATGGCCAGCTTTCAACTTTCAAACCGCATCTTAAAGATGAGACTGGAACGCCCTATCCAAGTTATCGCACTTTGCACC
>JAMOMM010000456.1 GCA_027067085.1 Hyphomicrobiales bacterium | reverse complement strand
GGCAATGTTGGTTTTAAAGCCAAGCAAGATCGTAATTATTCAATGATGATTGAAAAGGCGATTGAGTACGATAAGCCCGTGCGTATTGGCGTGAACTGGGGTTCACTTGACCAATCGATGATCGCTCGTTTGATGGATGAAAATGCAAAACTTGATGAACCGCGTGATGCGCGCTTGATTATGCATGAGGCAATGATCCAATCGGGTGTGTCGTCTGCCGAACGCGCGGTGGAACTTGGTCTCGCTAAAGATAAAATTATCATCTCGGCAAAAGTGTCAGAAGTGCAAGATTTAATCGCTTGTTATCGTATGTTGGCTGATCGTTGTGATTATGCGTTGCATCTTGGTTTAACTGAGGCGGGTATGGGGTCTAAAGGTATTGTTGCCTCAACGGCTGGGTTGTCGGTCTTGTTGCAAGAAGGTATCGGCGATACAATTCGTATTTCTTTAACGCCAGAGCCGGGTGGAGATCGATCGAAAGAAGTGATTGTGGCGCAAGAGATTTTGCAAACCATGGGGCTTCGTTCGTTTAAACCAATGGTTATTGCTTGCCCCGGTTGTGGGCGCACCACCTCCACGGTGTTTCAAGAACTTGGCCAAGACATTGAAAACTTTATCCTCAAACGCACACCTTTCTGGCGCGATCAATATGAGGGGTTTGAAAAATTGCAATTGGCGGTGATGGGCTGCATCGTTAATGGCCCTGGCGAATCCAAACATGCCGACATCGGCATTTCATTGCCTGGCACTGGTGAAGTACCAGCCGCCCCGGTTTTCATTGATGGCAAGAAGGTTAAAACCTTGCGCGGGGAAGATATTTCTCAGCAGTTTCAAGATATTGTTGAAAACT
Source organism: Hyphomicrobiales bacterium (assembly GCA_027067085.1). Taxonomy (GTDB): domain Bacteria; phylum Pseudomonadota; class Alphaproteobacteria; order Rhizobiales; family Aestuariivirgaceae; genus JALWJW01. The sequence goes on along the minus strand of JAMOMM010000456.1, from coordinate 6,195 downwards.
ATATTCAGCAGCGCTGGGGGTGATCGAAAGTGCCACAGAAGAGTAAGCGGCTGTGTAGCTGCTTCTATCGCACTGGAATGGATGTTCGTGGCGTGGCGTATTTTTTTAGGCAGGTGATGTATTGTGCCCGTAAATAGCGCGCGGTTTTACTGCGATATTTGGATTTAATGCCGTTGGCTTCGCGTTGTTTGGCAAAGGCGGCGCGGGTTTTGTAGTATTCGCAATATTCGGTTGCGTAATCGCGTTCAAAAATAGGAAATGCTTGAACTTGAGTGTTTGCTATTGGGGCGATGGCAAAAAGTGTAAAAACTGAAAGACTTGCCAGTGTAGGGATGAGTTTCATTGGTTCTCTCCATAGTGAGTGTTTCGAGTTCCCCCCTCTGTTTAAGATATAGGGTGAGAAGCGCGTAAAACAAGGAAAACGGGTCACAAAATTGCGAACATTCTAGAGTCGGTCTGGTTTAAATTGAACCAGACCGACCAGCTTAAGGTGTTGATAATCTTGCGTTTCATGCAGTGTTTGTGATTCAAACAAAACATGAAACGCTTGGTTGTTTTGTCTGAAACTAATTCTTGCGTTCAACGATAAACCGCGCTGCTTGGCGTAAATTATCAGCCTTTTCACCAAATATAGATAAGGCTTCACAAGCACTATCGGCCAGTTCGGCAGCTTTTTGTTTGGCACCATCAAGGCCGTAAAGGTCAATGAATGTTGATTTGCCTGCATCGGCGTCTTTTTGGGTTGCTTTGCCTAATGCTTCTGGTGTGGATTCAACATCTAAAATGTCATCGGCGATTTGGAAGGCGAGGCCCACTTTTTCAGCGTAAGTGGCTAGAGCGTCAAATTGCTGTTTGTTTGCGCTGGAAAGAATGGCCCCTGCAATAAGGGAAAAATGGAAAAGAGCGCCCGTTTTTAGGCTCTGAATTTCGATGATCTCTTCAAGGCTTTGGCTGCCGCGTTGTTCAGCTTCTAAGTCGAGCATTTGCCCGCCCACCATGCCATTGTGGCCAGATGCTTTTGCTAACTCTAGTACAAGATTAGAGCGCACCAGTGGGTCGTTATGGGTTTTCTCATCGGCCAAAATTTCAAAGGCAATGGTTAAAAGCCCATCACCTGCTAAAATAGCTGTGGCTTCATCAAAGGCGATATGGCAAGTGGGTTTGCCGCGGCGCAAATCATCATCATCCATGGCGGGTAAATCATCATGGACGAGGGAATAACAGTGAACTGCCTCAAGTGCCGCGCCAACGCGCAAAGCATTTTCATGGTCAGCGCCTAAAATTTTGGCACTTTCGCAAACAAAAAATGGCCGTAAGCGCTTACCTTGAGCAAGGGCGGAATAGCGCATTGCTTCACCAATGCGTGGGGCGGAAAAACCGTTTGGCGCAAGGAGGTCGTTTAGCGTTTTTTCAGTTTCATCGGCGGTGATTTTTAGGGTATCAAGAAATGACATTTGGCAAAGTGCTCAAGTAAAGTTTAGGGTTGTTTAGGTTGAGAAGGTTTTACACTTAGTTTTTGAATGGGGGAAGCAAATTTGAAAACAATTGATTTAGAAACGTGGTCGCGGCGCTCGCACTATGAACACTTTCGCAATGTTGCTAGTCCCCACTTTAGCTTGTGTGTTCAGGTTAATGTAACCCCTTTGATGGAGGTGATGAAGCCAGCTGGCGTGTCGGTTCACAACGCGGCACTTTACGCCATTATGCGTGCGGCAAATGAAACGCTAGCGTTTCGTACTCGGTTTATTGACGATATGGTTGTTGAGCATGGGGCTGTTCATGCTTCAACCACGGTGATGCTTGATGGGCCTGATGATGAGCGGTTTGGGTTTTGTAATATTGAATACACAAAGGATTTTGCGAAATTTAACACTAATTGTGAGCGTGAGATTAGCAAGGCTAAAACCAATAGTGGTTTGGTTGATGATGTTGCGCGTCAAAGTAATTGGATTTACCTATCGTGCTTACCGTGGTTGAGTTTTACTCAAATGACCAATGCACTTGATGGTCCAGATGATTGTATTCCGCGTATCGTCTGGGGAAAAATTACCAAAACTCATGGGTCTTGGTTCATGCCCGTTAGCGTAGAGGTGCACCACGCGTTAATTGATGGTGTGCACGTGGCGCAGTTTTATCAAAATATTGAAAAAGCATTGGCTGATGTGGCTGCGTTTTTAGGCTAAAGGTTGCGCCCTGAACGGGGCAAGGCGCAACAGGTCGTTTATCGACTTAAAATCGAGCGAATTTCAACAAGATTTGAGCGCACACGCAGGACATAGAACCCCATGGTGGTAACGTGAGTAGGCATAAGCCAGCCGTCTTCTTTGCCGTTTGAAATAATCATCGGATCTAGTTCTAAGGCCGATTTTATCTGACTTTCCATATTATCCCAGACATCGGTAAGATTACGCTTTTCGATGATTTCATGGAAATCAACACGCGCGGCGCGCAAGATGCCGTAATAGCCATAAAGCTGGCCTTTTGCATACATGAATTGATTGTCGGCATAAAAATCAAACCAGCCCGCATTTGAGGCCTCAGAGCGACGTTTAATGGCAGCGGAGGTTGAACCAATGTCTTTGGCAATACGATCGACAAATGTGCGTAAATTATCGGCGCGGGCATCAAAAGTTGCGTTACATTTTACAAGGCTGTCATTAAAACCTTTGAGTTGTTTAATGGCGCTGCGGTAATATGTTGGGGTTTTTGTGGTTGGGCCAAAGGGGCGTTTGCCATCAAAGGGGTTAAAGTACCAGGTGAATTCATCAAATTGGAGGGCGCTGCGGGCGCTTTGTAAGTCTTTATTGACTTCTGAGGTGCCACGAATACGACCCAGGGTATCTGTCAGTTCAACGGCGGTGCGCTGAACGGCTTGGTGGACGCCGCGTTGGAAAGAGGCGGTGTTGTCAAACCAAGGGGTGCCATCCCAACTAAAGCCAAAAAAGCCAGCTTTATAGGTCGGCATGGAAGAAATCCATGAATTTTGATTCACTGAAAAATCTACAAGTTCTGCAGTGACATCAACAATGGCAGAACGCCCGCAGGTTTTTGTGGTTTTTGAACCACCTTCGGCTGAGACTTGTTCGCCTGCGGTGTATTTTAAATCGGAGTATTTGTATTTATCGATGTAAGCAATGTCGTAGCCGCGAATCCATAGTGCATGCCAAAAAAACCAACCATAGACTAAAATGATGGGGATGAGTAAAACCAACAGCACGCCTTTGATAATCCAGCCAGAAGTTTTGTAGGTGGTATAAATCCATATAAAGGGGGCGAGTAACCAGCGGAATGCTGCTTTGATGGTAGCGATCATAAGGGCAAAAAACTTTTTGATCGATGCTATAATTGGATCCAGCACTGATTATCCTTTCGGTCTTGAAAACAGGGTTTCCCAATAGCCGCGGCGATCGGGGAAATATTGATTGGTTATTTTATGAACGACATATTTGCGTAAATTTTCATCAAGCGTGTCGTAATCATCATAGAAACTTTGTTTGTTAACCGCAAATTTCGTAAAGAAATCAAATTCGGCATAATGCGATAAAAGCCGAGCAACCAAAACGCGGTCTTGATGCTCAGGGTTAGCGCGCACAACTATTAACTTAAGAGCTGCACCAACCTTTTTCAAGTTGGGCAGTACGTCATTGAGCAAGCCTTTTTGAATACGGGTGAGGAATGTGAACACGCCATTTTTGGATAACTCGTCAATATTACGGTGAATCCAATTGGTCACTTGGTTGTCACTTAGATAGTGTAACTCCATTGTTTTGTCTGATTTACTGATGGCTGAACGCACCAAAATTTCTTGACGTAGCTCGACCAAGCCAGAAGCCTTGAGCCAGTCTGGTTCAAAGCCTGAAACGCGACCCGTATCGATTAAAAACTGATAAACACCTGCATCATCATCTTGGTGAATATAGGTGAAGTCAAACATCGCATTGTCTAGAAAGTCGGGCATCTCTTGTGGGCCGATAACGGTAATATTGCCACCGCTTGAACCGTCAATATCACGAAAAACATAAATACCGTTAAAGTGACTCGTCCAAAAAGAGGGCAGCTCAAACTTAGTGTGGCGGGGAATGATATTGTTATATCTAATGTCGCCAACTAGTTTGCCATGCTCAAGAATTTTGTTCATCAAAGTGTCGTTTTGCCATGAGTCTTTTTCGGCAAAAAACCTGTTGAGCAAGGTTTTGAGCTTATGGGCTTTTTCAAATAAATGCCCGCCTGTGCGAAATTTGAACTCAACCTCTTTGATCGATAAAATATCATCAATTGAATCGATATGAAAAGTTGAGTTTTCGATCTCTCCATAGACCACATCTTTTAGCGTAAGGATGCGTAGGCTCTCGGCATTTTTTTGATACATCGCCATCATCAAATCATAGGTTGATGAAAATTTAGCATAGACACTCGGCAAGGATTCTTGTTCAGGAGTGAGAATGATGAACCGCCTGTTGATGCCTTGCGGATTTAAATAGTCTTCGTCTTTAAGCGACTTGGCAATTTCAGGTGAATAACCTGTGGTATCAATGGTGAATTTTTTGAGCTTGGTGGGTTTGATGCCAAAGCCTTTAAGCGCCGTGTTATAGCGCGCGATCATGTGTGGCTCGTTTACGGTGTGCATGGCACCAAAAATTAGCGCGTTGTCAATCAGGCGTTCCATTAGTCGTTCCAGTGCCCATTTTCTTTTAGCTCAGCAATTTCAGCCGCAGCACGCTCTCGCACCCGTTGATCGCGAACGTAATTCTCAACGGCGGCGGCATCAGATTTATCTGTATACCGAAACTCTGAATCGGCATAGCGGTTGACTTCTTGCTGAATGGTTTCCAGCGTGATGGGTTTGCGCAAGGATGAAATCATTGCAGATTTTTCATCGTATGGTTTGTGCATGAAGAGCTCAGGATTTTCAAACCACTCATCGGGCAACTCAATATCCATAGCGCGCATTTTAACCGCGTCGGTAATGTTTTTAATGGCGCGGCCCGTAAAGCGTGGTTCTGCTTGTTTGATGTCGTAAAGATAAAGCCCGATGTCTTTTAAGGATTTGAGTTCGCCGTGGGCTTGGCTAAACTTTTCGAACACTTTAAGCAATGCATCTTCTTGTGGTTTTGAGTGCATTTCATAAGCAGCTGAAACAGCTTTTTTGATTTCTTGGGCAGCAAACATGTCGTGATCGCCAAGATCAATCGAATGGTTTTTACCCAGTAACAGAGCAAAAATATCGATGTAGTCATCTTGGGTTTGCGGACCGTCAACCAACCAGCGGGCACTGGCGCGCTGGCGCAGGGCATCGTCAACATTTTCAGGATAGTTTGAGAACATGCCAAATGAGCAATTGCCGCGAATGACAGTGTTGGCGCCCGAAAAACCTTCCATCAAAACGGCGGTGATTTCTTGCTGGCCAGCTGAAGCGCGATCATCAGAACGCTTGGCAGCGATTTGGTCAATATCATCAACTGTGCCAAAGCCAATGACCTTTGGGTTAAGCACATTGGTGATGAATTGTTTGCAGTTCTGGCCAGATTTGCCTTGGTATGAACTGATTTGGTCTACGCCAAAGTTTTCATAGTGGAAGGGATAGTTTGCAACATCGCAATAATCTTTAATCAACCCTGCGATCATTTGAATGAGCGTGGTTTTGCCAGTGCCTGGAAAGCCATCGCCGATGAAGGTGAATAAAAAACCGCCAAGATCAACAAACGGATTGGCTTGTTTTTCAAAGTCATAAGCCATCAACATTTTTGCTAGTTTGGTGGCTTGGTATTTGGCGATGTGGTTGCCGACAACCTCATTGGGCTTTTTAAAGTTCATCACCAACTTTTTGCGCTTGCCACGGTCGCGAATATCAAACCCGTTGAGCTCGAAGTCATCGGCATCTAAGCGAATGTGGTTTTGTTCAAAACCATCAAGTACATTAAAGCGAGCGCGGCGTTGGGCAAGGCCCTCAAGCATGGCACGGGCAAAGCCTTTGGCGCGGGCCATCATTTGGGCATCATCGGGCGCATCGGTAATAGCTTGGTCTATGCCGTATAAAAAATGTTTTAGAGCTTCGTGTGGGCTTTCAAATGAATACACAGGTTCAGGTAAGTCGCTCGATGGGTCATCACTTGTGTCGATGGTTTGAACGATGAATGAGGCGGCAGTGAACGCTGTGACGAAACTACCAGCGGCGAGTAAATTATGAAACTGGCT
>JAMOMM010000455.1 GCA_027067085.1 Hyphomicrobiales bacterium | reverse complement strand
AATTTCTGCCACCACGCCGGCGCCAACTGTGCGGCCACCTTCGCGAATAGCAAAACGTAGTTTGTCTTCCATGGCAATTGGTGTAATCAATTCAACTTCGAATGTCACATTATCGCCAGGCATAACCATTTCTGTGCCTTCAGGAAGTGTAACCGCGCCCGTTACGTCCGTTGTACGGAAGTAAAATTGTGGACGGTAGTTTTTAAAGAATGGTGTATGACGACCACCCTCTTCCTTAGTCAGAATATAAGCTTCTGCCTTAAATTTAGTGTGTGGCTTAACTGAACCTGGTTGGCATAAAACCTGACCACGTTCAACTTCTGTACGATCAACACCACGAATAAGCGCGCCAATGTTATCGCCAGCTTGACCAGAATCAAGCAACTTGCGGAACATTTCAACACCAGTACAGGTGGTTTTTTGTGTATCGCGAATACCAACGATTTCAACTTCATCACCAACATTCACAACACCGCGTTCAACACGACCAGTAACAACAGTACCGCGGCCAGAGATTGAGAACACATCTTCGATAGGCATTAGGAAAGGCTCATCGATCGCACGTGCAGGCTGAGGAATGTATGAATCAACAGCTTCCATCAATTTAATGATAGAGTTTTTGCCGATTTCATCATCGCGCCCTTCAAGTGCTGCAAGAGCAGAACCAGGAATGATTGGAATATCATCACCAGGGAACTCATAGCTTTCTAGAAGCTCACGAATTTCCATTTCAACCAATTCAAGCAATTCTTCATCATCAACTTGATCTACTTTGTTCAAGTAAACAACAAGGGCTGGCACACCAACTTGGCGAGCCAAAAGAATGTGCTCACGGGTTTGAGGCATAGGACCATCAGCAGCATTAACCACCAAGATCGCGCCATCCATTTGAGCCGCACCAGTAATCATGTTTTTCACATAATCGGCGTGACCTGGACAATCAACGTGCGCATAGTGACGGTTGTCTGTTTCATATTCAACGTGCGCTGTAGAAATCGTGATACCACGCGCTTTTTCTTCAGGCGCTTTATCAATCTCATCAAACGCAGTCGCTTCGCCGCCCTGCAATTCAGCCATTACTTTTGTAATCGCTGCTGTCAGTGTCGTTTTACCGTGATCAACGTGACCAATTGTGCCAACGTTACAATGCGGTTTGGAACGATCAAACTTTTCCTTACCCATAACTCAATTCTCCAATTATGCCTCTAAACCCCAATGGTTTAAGAGGTGTATTTTTCAATAACTTCTTCAGCCACATTACGCGGCACTTCTGAATAGTGATCAAACTCCATAGAGAAGTTCGCACGACCCTGTGACGCAGACCGCAAATTATCCACATAACCAAACATATTAGCCAAAGGAACCTTTGCGTTAATAACATTCGCATTACCGCGCATTTCAGTGCCGTCAATTTGACCACGACGTGAATTCAAATCACCGATGATACCGCCCAAATACTCTTCAGGAGTAACAACTTCAACCTTCATGATTGGCTCAAGCAAAATAGAACCAGCAGCCCGTAGACCTTCACGAAGACCCATACGACCAGCAATCTCAAAGGCAATCGCAGATGAATCTACTTCGTGATATGCACCGTCATTCAAAGTAACCGTGACATCCTCAACCGGGAAACCAGCAATAACACCAGCACCTAGAACAGATTTAAGGCCTTTTTCAACACCAGGGATATATTCACGAGGAACATTACCGCCAACAACCTTGCTTTCAAATACAAAGCCTGTACCTTTTTCGCCAGGTTCAACTGTCATTTTCACGCGTGCAAATTGACCAGAACCACCAGATTGCTTCTTGTGAGTGTAATCAACATCGGTAGAACGTGTAATCGTTTCACGGTAAGCCACCTGAGGTGCACCAACCTGAACTTCGATACCATGTTCGCGCTTCAAGATATCAATTTTAATATCCAAATGAAGCTCACCCATACCTTTTACGATCGTTTGACCAGACTCTTCGTCAGTCATTACGTAGAAAGACGGATCTTCTTTCGACAACTTAGCAAGAGCTGCACCCATTTTTTCTTGATCGGCCTTACTTTTAGGCTCAACAGATTTCTCGATCACAGGATCAGGAAATTCCATCTTCTCAAGAATAACAGGATGTGCTGGATCACAAAGAGTATCACCAGTACGTGCATCTTTCATGCCTACGAGAGCAACAATATCACCCGCATACGCTTCTGAAATCTCTTCGCGTGAATTTGAGTGCATAAGAACCATGCGGCCAATACGCTCTGATTTTCCACGAGACGAATTAAGAACTGTCATGCCTTTAGAGATTTTACCTGAGTAAAGTCGAACAAAAGTCAAAACACCATATGGATCATCCATGATTTTGAATGAAAGCATAGACATTGGCTCATCATCAGCAGAACGACGAACAATTGGCTCTTCGGTGTGCATGTCAATGCCCTGAATAGCAGGCACATCAACAGGTGACGGCAAGAACGCTACAACAGCATCGAGAAGTGTTTGAACACCTTTGTTCTTAAAGGCAGAACCACAAAGAACTGGATAAAATGCATTTTCAAGAACACCAAGACGAATAAGCTCGCGAATTTTGTCTTTAGGGATTTCTTCACCCTCAAGATAAGCACTCATTGAAGCATCATCTACCTCAACCACAGCTTCAACCATCTCTTCACGAGTTGCTTTAGCCTTTTCAAGCAAATCAGCTGGAATGTCTTGCTCTACATAACTAGCGCCAAGATCTTCGCCTTCCCAAACGATTGCTTTCATCTCGATCAAATCGATAACACCAGCAAAATCATCTTCAGCACCAATTGGCAACTGAATAGGAACAGCAATCGCGCCAAGACGCTCTTTAATATCGGTTAGACATTTATCGAAGTCTGCACCGATTTTGTCCATTTTGTTACAAAAAACAATACGAGGAACGTTATACTTGTCGCCCTGACGCCAAACAGTTTCAGTTTGAGGCTCAACACCCGCATTTGAATCAAGCACACATACCGCACCATCAAGAACGCGAAGTGAGCGCTCAACTTCAATGGTAAAATCAACGTGACCAGGAGTATCAATAATGTTCAGGCGCTTGCCATCCCATACTGTTGTTGTCGCAGCAGACGTAATAGTAATACCACGCTCTTGCTCCTGCTCCATCCAATCCATTGTCGCCGCACCATCATGCACTTCGCCAATTTTGTGGCTTTTACCTGTGTAAAATAAAATGCGTTCTGTAACAGTCGTTTTACCTGCATCGATGTGAGCCATGATGCCAAAATTACGATAGTTTTCTAATTTATCTTTGCGAGCCATGATCTAAAAACCTACCAGCGATAATGTGAGAATGCGCGGTTGGCTTCAGCCATCTTGTGCGTATCTTCACGTTTTTTAACAGCAGCACCGCGATTATTCGCAGCATCAAGAAGCTCACCAGACAAACGGCCGACCATTGTGTCTTCATTGCGCTTACGCGCAGCAGTAATCATCCAGCGAATAGCCAAAGCTTGCTTGCGTTCTGTACGCACCTCAACAGGCACCTGATACGTTGCACCACCAACACGGCGAGAACGAACTTCAACAGAAGGAGCAACATTTTCCAAAGCTTCGTGGAACAAAGCGATTGGATCTTGCTTCACTTTTTCTTCAACAACTTCAAGCGCACCATAAACGATGCGTTCTGCAACTGACTTTTTACCGTCAATCATAAGGTTGTTCATAAATTTTGACAAAATCAGATCACCAAACTTAGGATCTGGATTGATAACGCGTTTTTCTGCGCGGTGACGACGTGACATATTCTAACTACCTTACTTAGGACGCTTTGTGCCGTATTTCGAACGACGCTGACGACGGTTAGCAACACCCTGAGTATCAAGCACACCACGAATTGTGTGATAGCGAACACCAGGTAGATCTTTCACACGGCCACCACGGATAAGAACAACAGAGTGTTCTTGTAGGTTATGACCTTCACCTGGAATATAGCTTGTAACTTCAAAGCCATTGGTAAGGCGAACACGAGCAACCTTACGAAGAGCCGAGTTAGGCTTCTTAGGTGTCGTTGTATATACACGTGTGCAAACGCCGCGTTTTTGCGGGCAAGCTTCCATTGCTGGAACCTTGTTGTTTTTAACCGGCGATTTGCGCGGTTTGCGGATGAGTTGGTTAATAGTTGGCATATTAAGCCCTATTCCCTACTAAAAAAATCGTTTCAACAATCCATGAGCCTGCCAATTACTTGACTTACCCATAAACAAAAACACTGCAGTTCCGACATAACCGGTACCCAGTGCTTCAAATCAGAGGAAAACCCGAGAGCTTTCATGTACTTGACATTTATCTACTTGTCTTTCGGTACCGTTTAGACTTGCTATCAAACCATGTTGAAAGGCTTGTCTACCGCTTACCATCTCAAAGACAAGCGGAACATAGCACCGATTCCAAAATCGTCAAGCCCTTTTATGCAAGAATGAGATTCAATTATGCCGCAACAGATAAACTTCAACGACACTCTGCCTTAAAACAACCTAAACATGGTCAAATTCCAGTCTTTAACTCGCCATTTGCTTGCATACCCTGAAACTCAGGACGTAACAAACGTATTTTTGGGAAAATGAGTACAATGGAATCAACTGTATCAAGCACAAAAGAATCAAATACCAGCTGGCTGGAATTAAACACCAGCGATCCACAAACAGCTGTTGAATTTTACAGTTCCACCCTTGGCTGGGAGTTCGAACCGACTCGCCTTCCAGATGGCGGAGATTATTGGGTGGCGCGCCACAACAATAAACCCGTTGGTGGTGTCTTTGCCCTTGATGACAAGCAAGCTCAATCAATTCCAGCGCACTGGATGACGTACATGAAGGTAGAAAATATTCGCAAGGCTCAAAATGCGGCCCGCAAGGCAGGTGGTGATGTGGCCCGACCAATTTTACAACTCAATGGTGTTGGAAAGCTTGCCATCATTTCCGATCATCAAGGTGCCCTAATTGGCCTGATCGAGGAAGATGGTTCTAACTACACCCTGTAAAAATTAAATTGACGGATTTCATCCGATCAATTAACAGCCAGGAGGAATCCAGCTGGTTGGCGGAGCAAAAGCTGGGCAAATAATTGTTCGATCAAAGTCAAGATTTGAATCAAGCCGGTCTCTTTCAAGGTCATCGCGTGAGGTTGCAACAACACCAGTTGGCAAATCCTTTGGTTTTACTTTCGAAAACGGAACACTCGATCCGCCTTGACTGACCGCACTGCGCTGCACCTGATTATTTGTCGGGCGAACACGGGCTCCACCATTCTGTGAGATGCCACCAGCAAGTTTGCGCGCAAAAAACGTTGTATCACCACGCAGCGTACGGCGGATAACGAGTCGTTTATAAGTTTGCCCACGACTTGTTTCCGCCAGCAATGTGTAGCCTTGCGTATAAATCCGGCGGCGCTCGCCGTTTAGCCCAGTAAATGTCAGATCCGTGCCGTACAGGAATGAAAACACCCCCTTGTTTTGCGACACACCGATATTGGCCATACCACCCCGGATACCAGCAGTCCCAACCACTGTTCTGATTTCTACACCATTCTTGTTTTTTGAAAGCTTACCGCCAATGAAACGCATCACGCCCTTGCCAAAAGAAATGGCAAGTTTTCCAGTGCCTTTATTTGGGTCATAGATATATTCATCAATGACCAGTGATGAGTTTGCACCAACCATAATCGTGCTACCATCCGTAAACAACAACTGTACAATACCAACCCCTTCAGTATTGATACGTTCGTTGAAATACACTTTATTACCAAGCTTAATACTCCGAATTTTACCGCGTAATGAAACCGCATGAGCATTTTGATTGACAGCAGCAGCAACACCAATAGACTTTGCAGAAGATAGGGACGCATTGAAAGTCACAGCAGTCAAAAATGCAGTCAAAACTAAAAACTTCACTGGGTTGACCATCATATTCTCCTAATCACTCATTTGAACGCCGAGCATAACTGAAAACGAATTATAATCACTGGTGGCATAATTTGAATTCACTCGCCGATACTCAACTTTTGGAACCACAGCCCAGCGGTGTGTGACGGGAACTTCAAGAATACCCCTCACCCAATATTCATTATCTCGCCGTTTAGTGGTGGTGCTGATAAGCGCATTAGGCGTATCAAACCCACGTCGCAAAAATCCAGCTGATGCCTTAAAGCTCCATGGCACAACTTCGACAATCTTAAACCCATCAAATCGCCACTTGGCATTCACAAAACCGCCATGTTCCCAGTAGTCATAAAAAGCAGCTCTACGGTCTTTTCGGGAAACCTGGATACCAACCTCAACATTGAAATCAGGGTTGAATGAATATCTAACTTTCCCGATACCGCGATACTCCTGCCCATTACGCATTTTGGAAACTGGGTGAAAACGGTTTTGGTGATACCAACGGTTACGAAATTCACCTTTTATAATAATGGAAATATCTGTGCTTGGCCGAGTAACCAATCGCGCGCCTACACCAAGCGTACCAAAGAAAACACTTTTACCAAGAAAGGCACCATTTGCGATGCCGTATATACCGACAAAAGTATCATCCAACTCAAACCGCCCTAAATTAAAAGACGGGCCGAATGTCACCTCAGATAACTGCGTATTTAACGATGAATTTCCAAATTGGATCGTACCAAAATCAACATAATCAAGCTCCAACCGATCACCTTGTGTATGTAAGTCATACTCAAAGTGTGCTCTGCTAGATGACACAAGGCTAAAGCCGCTTTTTTTGACTGATGTTGAAGGTAGTGTCACAGCCAAACCATTCAGCACCACATTTGCAGAACTTGGTCCAAGTGTAATATTATCTTGCCACCTCAAACCAACAAAGGTTTTTCCAGACCAGCGAAAACGCTTCAAACGTTTTTCAATGGCCTCAATGTATTTTTCAACATTTGCATAAAGCTCATCAGGAATATTGCCTTTTTGCTTCAAAACATTTTTGAAGTACCCTTCAGCCGTATCAAAATTCCCCAATTTATAATAAAGAACCCCAAGTTCAGCTTGTAAGATAGGCAAGCCAGGTGCAAACAGCAACATCCGCTCAAGTGTAGAAATTGCCCCCTCAAGATCGCCCAACTTT
>JAMOMM010000454.1 GCA_027067085.1 Hyphomicrobiales bacterium | reverse complement strand
TTTAAAGCCCATCGACTGCAACATTTTTGCCGAACCGACATCCCACGGGTTGGGAATAACAAACGTCTCATCACTATCATGCAGTTTACGAAAGGCTTTTGCTTTTGCTGCCTGAATGCTTTGTGTGTCGTTCATACTCGCCTCTTAAAAATTATTCTGCGGCCATTGCTGTTGGCGCTCTTGTTCGCCCCGCTTTAAACGCGGACAACAGTTCGATTTCTTTGGCTTTTGCCTCTTCCAAATGGCGCACTTTTACATGCCCATATCCCCGAATGAACTCTGGCACAGAAGCCACCTCACTCGCCAGACCAATATTGTGTTTTGTGAGGTTTTCCAAAAGACTGCTGACAGTATTTTGATAATCAACAATTAACTGACGTTCCGTCTTGCGTTCTTGGCTGTGCCCAAACGGATCAAACATTGTGCCGCGAAGTTTTTTCAACTTGGCAAGCAAGCCAAACATTTTCATCATCCGCGGACCATATTGCTTTTTACGTGGCACACCCGTTTCTGGGTCAATTTTTGCAAAAATTGGCGGAGCCAAATGAAACTTCAACGAATAGTCACCCGTAAACTTCTCAGCCACATTATCCATAAATTGCCCATTAGAATAAAGCCGACCAACCTCGTACTCATCTTTATAAGCCATGAGTTTGAATAAATACTTGGCAACTGCTTCACTGAGCACCCGTTGCTTTGAACCTGTATTTGCTTCGACAGTGCGGACCCGATTAACAAATTTTCGATACGTTTGCGCATAAGCAGCATCTTGATATTCCGTCAGAAATACGGCCCGTTTATTGACCATTTCATCAAGAGTTTGTGGTTTTATATCAACCTTATCACTTTCACCGATCACGGCTTCAACGCCCGCCATATTATGCGCGGCGCGACGGCCCCACATAAACGCTTGTTTGTTCATCTCAATCGCAACACCATTAAGTTCGATGGCTTTTTCAATCGCGCCAGCGCCCACAGGCACCAAACCTTTTTGATAGGCCATGCCCAGCGTAAACAAGTTCGCTGCTATAGAGTTACCCAACAAGGTTTCAGCAATATGTGTCGCATCAGCAAAGAACACATTGTCTTTTTCCATCCGCGCTTGCAACTGCATATGCATACGCTCGCCTGGCAATAAAAAGTCTGCATTGTGCGTAAACTGCGCAGGCATAACCTCGTGTGAGTTAATCACCGCATGCGAGCGCCCTTGTGACAGCCGCGATAAATTACGCTCAGATGCCGACGTTACCAAATCACAACCCAGTAATAAATCTGCACCACCAGCAGCAATACGAATGGTTGAAATATCTTCAGGTTTCGCAGAAATTTTCATGTGCGTAACCACAGCGCCATTTTTTTGCGCAAGGCCTGCCATATCAATAATGCCTGCTCCCTTGCCCTCAAGCCGAGCAGCCATGCCGAGCAACTGACCAATAGTCACAACACCTGTGCCACCAATGCCCGTAATAATCATCGACCAAGCCCGCTCACTCAAATCAGGCATTTTGGGGTTTGGTAGCACCTCAAAAATTTCACCTTGCGCCGTATCAGCTGCCGCTAGTGGGTTATGGTCGGGTTTGCGCAATGTGCCACCTTCAACCGTTACGAAACTGGGGCAAAACCCGTTGACGCAAGAATAGTCTTTATTACACATATTTTGATCGATCTGACGTTTACGACCAAAATCTGTTTCAACAGGGGCAATCGCCACACAGTTTGATTGCACCCCACAATCACCACAACCTTCACAAACCGCTTCATTGATAAACACCCGTTTGGCAGGATCAGGAAAAGTGCCACGCTTACGGCGGCGGCGTTTTTCGGCCGCGCAGGTTTGGTCATAAATGAGTATCGTTGTACCATTAAGGTTCATCAGCTCTTTTTGAACCGTCTCAAGATCGTCTCGATGATCGAAAGTCGTACCCAGCGGAAAACCAGCATTAGAAGGATACTTGTGTGGTTCATCAGAAACCACAGCAATGCGATCAACCCCTTCAGCCCGCATTTGCCGCGCAATTTGCGGCACCGATAAATCACCCTCGTGGGCCTGCCCGCCTGTCATGGCCACCGCGTCATTAAACAATATTTTGTAAGTAATGTTCACACCTGAAGCAATCGCACCACGAATAGCCAAAATGCCTGAATGGTTATACGTCCCATCCCCGATATTTTGAAAAACATGATTACGCGTTGAAAATGGTGCTTCACCAATCCAGTTTGCGCCCTCGCCCCCCATATGGGTCGCCCCTTCAGTGCGCCTACCTGGCACCAACTGTACCATCCAGTGACAGCCAATTCCCGCATAAGCACGCGCCCCTTCTGGCACTTTAGTTGACGAATTATGCGGGCACCCCGAACAAAAATACGGCACACGTTCGGCAAGGTCTGCGGCATTGCTCACTTTGCCCATGGCTTGCTCAATAATATTAAGATTTGCCGCGACATCTTTATTCTTGCGCTTCTTTAAAATCCGCCGCGCCAGTTCGATTGCAATTTGATTGGGTTCTAATGTTCTAAAAGCAGGGAACAAATGTTCGCCTTTTTCATCTTTTTTACCAATGACTTGTGGCCGCGATTTCATCTCAAACAATTGTTCGCGGATTTGGGTTTCAAGCAATGAACGCTTTTCTTCCACCACAATAATTTGGTCCAACCCTTTAGCAAAGGCTGTAACAATTTGTGAATCAAGTGGCCAAACCATGCCAACTTTCAACAACCGAACACCAAGCTTTTCAGCCACCTCGTCCGAAATCCCAAGGTCTTCTAACGCCTGACGCACATCCAAATAACTTTTACCAGCAGCTAGAATACCAATTTTGGCCCGCGAACCGCCTGAGAGTACAATTTTGTCTAGCTTGTTAGCCCGTGCAAAAGCACTAGCAGCAAAACGCTTGTGTGTGTGCAGTCGCTCTTCTTGTTCAAACCGATCATCGCTAGGACGAATATTTAGCCCACCTTCAGGCATAGTAAAATTTTCAGGATACTTGATTTTAACCCGATCTACAGCCCCATCAACAATGGCAGTTGATTCAATATTGTCATGCACCGCTTTAAAACCAACCCAGCAGCCGCAATAACGCGACAAAGCAAATCCATAAATACCATAATCAAGAATCTCTTGAACGCCAGCAGGGTTCAAAATCGGCATCATCGCATCCATCAAAGCAAATTCAGATTGATGCGGCACGGTTGAGCTTTCCGCAGCATGGTCATCACCAGCCAAAACCAGCACGCCGCCATGCTCTGCCGTACCCGCAGAATTAGCATGACGAAACACATCACCCGTGCGATCAACGCCAGGGCCTTTACCATACCAAACGCCAAACACCCCATCAAAAGCCCCCTCACCGCGCATTTGCGCTTGTTGAGAGCCCCAAATTGCTGTGGCAGCAATATCTTCGTTCAATCCTGGTTCAAATTTAACATCATACTCAGCAATAACTTTCTTTGCCCGAGCAAATTGCTGGTCCAGCCCACCAACAGGCGAACCACGATACCCCGTCACATAGCCAGCCGTATTTAAACCCGCTGATTTGTCTCGCGCTTTTTGCATCAAGGTCAACCGAATGATCGCTTGAGTACCCGACAAGAAAACCGTGGATTTGGATAAGTCATACTTATCCCCCAGCTTCACATCTTCAAGTTCAATGTCATTCAGCTGAATATCAGTAGGCATCGCAAAAGTCCTTACAACCGCGTTGAGTCTAAAATTGAATCCAAATAGGTAAACAATACTGACATATTTTAATCACGAATACAATTCACAAATAAGTTTCTCTTTCAGCTCAAAGAAAATAACGATTCAGCATCTGGTGTAACGATGTAACGATTGTTCAATTTCTAGAAATTCAATCATTGACTCCACCCGCTAAAAAAACCTACCTAACACTATGGGGCAAACTCGGCCGCCCCACTAGGTCATTGTTTTTAATCAAACCATAACCCAAGTGCCGCTCGATATTTTATGGAGCCACTTGAAAATGACCAGAAAATTTATTTCTCCCACCGACCTAAACGTGAAACTAACCACTGCGCTTAACACCAACACACCACTGCATGTTTTTGATGTCCGCAAAAGGCCAGCGTTTAATGCCGAGCCACAATTGATCCCAAGCGCCACGTGGCAAATCCACGACCGTGTCAATCATTGGGCTAAAGAAATCCCCGCCAATGCTAACGTTGTTGTCTATTGTGTCCATGGCCATGAGGTCAGCCAAAATACGGCTCAACAATTACGTGACTTAGGGTTTAAGGCGCGCTATCTCCAAGGGGGATTTGACGAGTGGAAAACCCAAGGGTTTGAGCTTGTTAAAGATAAGACAAAGGGCGCTGAATAATGACTACTGAAACATCACAACCAAGCATCAAAGACACCACAAAAGTCTGGGCAAAAATTGGCCTCCTTTCGTTTGGTGGCCCCGCTGGACAAATCGCTCTTATGCACCGCGAGTTGGTTGAGGAACGCAATTGGCTGAGCGAAAAACAATTTCTGAATGCGCTCAACTTTTGCATGCTATTGCCCGGTCCCGAAGCCATGCAATTGGCCACCTATGCAGGTTGGAAAATGCACGGCGAAAAGGGCGGCCTGATAGCGGGACTATTATTCGTTATTCCTGGTGCGATCGTCATCTTTGCACTTTCAGCTCTCTATGCGCTGTTTGGTCAAGTCCCTTATGTCGAAGCATTGTTCTTAGGCATCAAGGCGGCGGTTTTAGCCATCGTCATTGAGGCGTTAATTAAGGTCTCTAAACGAGCCTCAAAAACCCCTCACTTCATCCCCATAGCCATCGCAGCTTTTATAGCTCTATTCTTTTTTGCCTTGCCATTTCCCATCGTCATCGCCGTTGCCGCTTTAATTGGGCTAATCAATGTGAATCAATCTAGCAATACATCGCCACAAGCAATTGAATCGATTCAAAAAATATCACTCAGCAAAACCGCCTCAACCATTGCCAAATGGCTCGTCATTTGGTTGGCACCACTGGCCATAATCATACTTTTTATGGGTGCCGATCACATCATGGTCACCATTGGTTTGTTCTTTTCAAAGCTCGCAGTCGTAACCTTTGGCGGTGCCTATGCAGTGCTTGCCTATATGGGTCAACAAGCAGTTGAGACCTTTGGTTGGTTGAGCGCCGCTGAAATGGTCGACGGTTTAGGGCTGGCTGAAACCACCCCCGGCCCACTCATTTTAGTTACTCAATTTGTTGGCTTTAAAGCAGGTTATGCCTACGCTGGTTTTGCCGGTGCAACAGCGGCATCCCTCGTGGTTTTGTGGGTAACATTTGCCCCGTGCTTTTTATGGATTTTTGCAGGTGCACCCTACATTGAAAGGCTTGGCAACATGCCTCGCGTCTCTGGTGCCCTTGGTGCAATTACCGCTGCAGTGGTTGGGGTGATCGCCAACTTAACCGTATGGTTTGCTTTGCATGTTTTGTTTGCAAATCTAAGCACCAAAACCATTGGTCCCGCACGATTTATCCTGCCCGATTGGGCCAGCATAAACTGGACCGCATTAGCCATCGCTGCACTAGCTGGTTTATTGTTATTAAAGCTTCACTGGGGCTTGTTCAAAACGCTGGCATTATGCGGCGCTTTGGGCATCGCTGCAGCACTGATAAGCTAGCGCAATATATCCTAAGGTTTGCGAGGTGACGTTGGGCTATATTCCCTTATACGTCCAGTTTTGATTGTTGGGCGCAGATCGTATTCAAAGGGCCGCTGCTTAGGTGCAACTATAGTATCAACCACTGGCGTTATCTCAGGCGTGATTGATGGCACTTTGCGGGCACTAGGCGCAGGGCCATATTCGTTGTCGCGATCATCTCCGACAAAAAAGCCACACTCAACAAGTTGCCACAACGCCCCAACATAGGGAACGAATATAAGCAAAACCCAATACCCTACTTTACCACGATCGTGGTAGCGCTTGATCGTGGTGACAACGTTAATCCAAAAAATAATTGGCAGTGCTGCAAGTGCAACAAAACCAACAACAGGGCCAGCAAAGTCTGATTGCAGGTTTCCGTTTTCATCTTCCAATGTATAGGCAAGAACGAACACCGCGGCAATGATAGCAAGGACAACTAACCGTGCAAGCCACCAAGCCCCGCGACCAATTCTTCCTTCATACCCAAACAATAAATTCATCAACACTGCCTCCAAGCAAAAATCTAACAGGGTTAAGAACTGAATGCAATCGGCCAGGGTGCCTTCGCAGGTCACGTTAAGCTTTTCTAAAATACCAAAACCAGCAATTTGGGGGTGCGAGTGCGCTAAGAAAATACAACCAATAATTTTTCCCGTTGTTTTTCACGCGCCATATAATCAAACAAACGGCGTTGATCGTCTGGACCTTTGTGCTGCAAATATCCTTCAATGCGGGAACGACTGCCACTTAACTCTTGCCACCATCAACGCCCATACAAGCGAGCGTTCATACGAGGTTCAACTTCATAAAAAGGAACACTTTACAGATCAAGCGCAATCACAGCGTCGATAACCGCAATCAAGCCGCTGCGCAAAGGCATTCCATCTGTTACTTTAAGGTGTTCGCTCGCATCATATTCATCGCCATTACGATTGATAAAGCGGCCACGACGAATTTCTTCCAAGCGCAAATAGCGTTTTTCAACATCAGCTGAGCGGTCACCCGGGTCGTGCAACACCACCATATCGCGGTCAACATTGCCGTCTTTATCAACGCCATAACCAACCACGGTAACAAAGTGGCCACCAACGCGCTTTAACTCGCCCGCACGATCACCTTCTTTATAATACCCCAATGAAAGGAATACCGCAGAGCCTGATGAGAATTTTTCTTGAATGTCATCAATTGAAGGCGCGCCCGTTTGGATTTTGCCATACTTTTTCGGCATACCCCAACGGCCACGATACGAGATTTTTGATGAATAACCCGCATCTTTGATGAAACCAGAAAGCCCGTGCATAAAGCGCACATGCGATGTACCGCCCTTAGGCGCTGTCGACATATATTTTTTCTCGCCCAGTTTGCGCGCAACAGCGGCCACCTTGTCGGTCATGTTGATGCCCTTAACGGGCAACAAATCGCTATATCCACGCTCTTTCGCATACCACACCAAGGCATTGGCCGT
>JAMOMM010000453.1 GCA_027067085.1 Hyphomicrobiales bacterium | reverse complement strand
ATTAACAAGCGTGGCCAAACAATTGAACAAATGGATTTTGATGAACCCGAAGAACAAACACCACTTGCTTTAAATGAGCACGGTGAAGCAACCAAACCTAAATTGGTTTCAGGATAAAAACGCTGGTCAATTAAGACCAGCGTTTTAGAGTCATCCATGTTTTCATTGACCTAGAACGACCTATTTAAGTGATTGAAACTACGGCGTTTCATGTCCTGTTTGTGATTCAAACAAAACATGAAACGCTCTAGTGGGTGTGGTTTGGGGTTTTTTATTGTGAAATAAACAACGTCACCAAAGATTTGCCGATTTTGTCAAACGCCGCCGCAAGAGCTGCACTATCGCTGGCATCAAAATAGTAATCACTATTTGTTGCACATTCGCGCATCATCGTTTTTGTCGCAGGGTCTGTAACATTAAAAGTGACCGTATAAACCCGAATTTTTTCAACACCAGTGCCATCATTATTGATGTTTTCGCATAATTTCTTAGTCAAACGGTTTGCAGCGTTGCCATTGCTAACATCGTGTTTAGGATAGCTTGGTGAAACGGTGTTCTTACCATCTGTCATCAAAACAATTGCTTTTGTAAAGTTGTCGTCTTTCATTTCTGTTTTGGTTGTACCATCAGTGATTGGCACATCGCTTGAAATCAAACGCCACCCCCACATAAGACCTGCAGGAATGTATGTGGCATTACCATTAGCTGTCATATTATCAATTTCAGTGTTGATGTCAGATTTGCTGTCCGTAAGAGTTGTAAACTCGCGAGGGCATTTGATGCGACGGTTCACAAAGCCTGGAATTTTTGAGGCAGGATTAGAATCTTGAATATTCATTGGGTTTGCTCGTGAGCCAACGCAACCTTTCCAGCGATGGTGCTCAACCCATGATCCGCCCGCTCGCCATTGGCGCGGTCCGCGAACAATCGTGCGGCAAACATTAACGTTATAGGTATACGCAACACCATCGCGATGACCAGTACGGCTTTCCGTGCGGCAGTTTGAACGAGAGATCACAGGGCGATACCAATAACCACCATAGTTGTGAGTTTGGTCATAATCAGCAGGAACATCTACCCAAGGCGCATTGCGGCGGCTCATACCAATGTTTACATATTGCGCAAAAGGAACAAGGCCGATTTTAAGTTCGCTTGAAGGGCCTTTATTGTCGTGCAGTTTGTTGACAAGTGTGTGGGCTGCATTCTTTAACGCCGCCATTTTGCCGCCACCTGACATGGAAAAAGTGTTGTCTAAAACAAGGGCAACTTCAAGGTTTCCATAGCTGTTTTTAATGTAGGTCTCAGCACTAAGGTCGATGAAATCATATCCGACCAAACCCATAAAACTCGTTTTCAGCTTACCAGAAGCTTTAACCTTTAAACCCGCATTGCCAACCTTGTCGACGGTAATCGTATCAAGGGAAGTGAGCGCATCGTTTGCGCCATTTTTTTTAAGATAGTCAACCACAAGTGTATGCATGTCCGCATTGCTCATATCAGTATCATAGCCAGCGGCCAGTGCTGCATTATCAACCGCAGACTGAAGGCTAGTATCGGCCCGCGATGCTTTCGCATAATCAATTGCAGAACCTGCAGCGATTGCCATAGGGAGCACAGAAATAGCAAACGAAATTGCCACATTTCCTTTGATGTTATTGCTAAATTTTTTCGTTAGTTGGCTTGCTTTAGTGAATATGGACATTTGTGCCTCTCAGGTCTTTCAGATCCCCGTGTCCATTTGATTGGTTCATTTTGGAACGAGTTGTTAAGTTCTGAAATACACAGAGCAAGGCATGGTCCAACCGTGCCAGTTTGCTATTGGCATGGCAAAAACACCCAATTGACAGTTAAAAAACAATTAACATTGATTCATAATGGTGCAGAATAGGCTGAAAGAACAGCAAAACGGGCCACAAGGCTTAAAAAGGACGGCGGGCTTTTATGGCAGCGGCCAAAGTTCCTTCATCAAGATAGTCCAATTCACCACCGACTGGCACACCATGGGCAAGGCGCGAAACCTTAACGTTACAATCGGTGAGGTGCTCTGTTATATAATGGGCCGTTGTTTGACCATCAATTGTCGCGTTTACCGCCAGAACCACTTCGATGACGACATCGTCACTTGCGCGCTCGATGAGTTTTTCAATATTCAAATCTTGTGGACGCACACCTTCAATGGCCGACAAAGTGCCGCCAAGAACATGATAAAGCCCCGTTGTTGCTGTGGCTCGTTCCAGTGCCCATAGATCGCCAGCCTCTTCAACCACACAAATCATTGTTTGGTCACGGCGCGGGTCTTGGCACAACGTACATGGGTTGATGGTATCGACATTCCCGCAAGATGAACAAACGGCCACTTTTTCGCAAGCCAGCGTGATAGCGCTTGCAAGTGGTGCCATAATTTTTTCACGGTTATTGATTAGGTGCAGCGCAGCACGACGAGCCGAACGTGGCCCAAGCCCTGGCATTTTTGCTAAAAGCTGAATAAGCCGTTCAATTTCGTTGCCGCTAACCCGTCTTGACATTTACATGCCTGGCATCTGAAATCCAGGGGGCAGGGAAATACCGCCTGTAACTTCTTTCATTTGATCTGCCATCATTTTATCAACCTTGCCGCGCGCATCGCTATGAGCTGCAATGATTAAGTCTTCGACGATTTCTTTTTCATCGGCAACAAGGAGTGATGGATCAATCACAATTCCCTTCATGGTGCCTTTGCCATTGAGGTCAACAGTGACCAAGCCACCACCAGATGAGCCCGTGACGATTTGTTCTTCTAATTTAGATTGCATGTCCGCCATTTTGCTTTGCATTTGCTGGACTTGCTTCATCATATCGCCAAGATTTTTCATTTGGTTCTCCTGATTTAATTATCGTTATGGTCAACACCATCGGTTTCAATATCTCCGATGATGGCTTCAAAATCTCTTACATCAGTAATTTCAGCATTAGAAAATGTTTCAAATACAGATTGGACAACGGGGTGTTCTCGCGCTTGCTTAAACAAAGTGTTGCGAGCATCATCTTGTTGTTGGCGTAGTGGCGCATCACCACCGCTCGGCGCAATAACAACCATCCAACGTTTGCCAGTCCATGCTTCCATTTTGCGGCTAAGTTCGCCAGCCAATCCTTTAGAAGCGCCCGGCTCAAGTGCGATCTCGATTTTACCTTCACTGACTTTAATGGGCCGAACGGTTTCCTCAAGTGCGGTTTTCATTCGAATATCGCGCATTTTCTTTGCGTGATCGACAATGTCTTGGAAGGTCGAAAACTTCGGCTTTGGTGTCTCGGTCGGATCGCCAACAGGTGCCATGTCGTTTTGTGATTGAATAGCAACATTGCCAGCCATGCGCGGTGCCATGTGAACGATATTATCGCCATTTGAAGGCCCGCCACTATTTGGCGGGTTTGATGATGTTGCGTGAGTTGGCGCAGAACCTTGTTGGCCAGCATTTAGCGTTGATGGAGCAGAGGTGTTGCGAAGCTTTTTTACGAGATCGTTTGGTGTTGGAAGGTCGCTGGCATAGGCCATACGGATAAACACCATCTCTACTGCCATCATCGCATTGGGGCTGGTTGCAACTTCATTTATGCCTTTAAGCGCCATTTGCCAACTTTTTGCTAGAACTGGTAAAGACAGCTTTTCGGCAAACTCTTTACCGCGTACTCGTTCTTGTTCGGTGTAGGCATTATTATCAGCACTTGCTGGCACAACTTTGATGCGGGTTACCCAGTGAACAAAGTTGGCAAAATCGGCCAGCATTGTTTGCGGGTCTGCCCCATAGTCGTATTGTTGTTTTAGCTCAGCTAAGGCCGATGCAATATCGCCTTTCATCACCGATTGAAACAAATCAATAACCCGCCCGCGATCCACAAGGCCAAGCATGCTTTGCACATCGGTGCTTTTCACATGTGATCCGCCATAGGCAATCGCTTGGTCTAGTAATGAAAGAGCATCACGGGCCGAACCTTCACCCGCGCGCGCGATAAGCTTCAAAGCCTCTTCTTCGGCCTCTACTTTTTCTTGCGCACAAATATTGGTTAAATGGCTTACCAATAGTTCAGCATCAAAGCGGCGTAAATCAAACCGCTGACAGCGTGATAAAATGGTGACAGGTACTTTGCGAATTTCAGTGGTTGCAAACACAAATTTCACATGTTCTGGAGGTTCTTCAAGGGTTTTAAGCAGGGCATTAAAAGCCTGCTTAGATAGCATGTGAATTTCATCGATGATGTAAACTTTATAAGGCGCTGAAACAGGCTTGTAGCGCACAGATTCAATAATCTCACGCACATCATCAATGCCTGTTTTTGAAGCCGCATCCATTTCGATGACATCAACATGGCGCGATTCCATAATCGCCTGACAGTTTTCGCCAATTTCGCTGAAATCAGTTGTTGGGCCAGATTTATTGTCATCAGTCACATAATTGAGCGCTCTGGCAATCAACCGCGCCGTTGTGGTTTTGCCAACCCCGCGCACACCCGTTAGCATATATGCTTGAGCAATGCGGTTAGCTTTAAAAGCATTCGTTAGCGTTTGGACCATCGCATCTTGGCCAAGCAACTCATCAAACGTTGAAGGACGATACTTTCGTGCCAAAACCCGATAGGCGGTATTTTGGCTATCGTCTGCGTGGTTTGGCGTATTTGGCGTGTTATCTGCCAATGGGATTGGTCCCCATATCAAAAAAATTTAGGTGGGAGGCTGACAGTGACCCGTGAGAATCTCGTCTGGGCTGCTTCCTTCCGGATCTGACCCGATGGGCGAGGAACACGCCCTCTGCAACCTCCCAAGGCACTATATCATCTCTGACGGCAAAAGATGCAAGAGGGCAAAATAATTTTCTTTCTTGTTCGGGAAAACAATTGCACAATTGTTGACGCTTAAAGCGGGAACTTTATTGTTTGTAGGAATACTAATTAATGCCAAATACACCTGATTTAGGGTTTTTGAATGCCCCAAGCGATCGCGCTTCATCGTTGCGTTCTAATGAAAAGTGGGTGAAAGAAAAGCTCAATGACCCGCGCTCCAAAGTTATTGTCTTTGTCGGTGATCGCCCCGCCATTGATGTTTCTGGTGAAAATTTGACAATTGATTTCCGACAAACTGTCACCTGTGGCCAGTTAGCAAGCTGGCCAGATCCATTATTAGTTCATATTGATGGTCAACAATGCGCGGTGTTTGCAACGCAATTACCTGCTGAAGCCGAAAACAGTATTGTCAGCGCTGATACTAAACTTATCGATTTGCGCTCGTTAGCAATGCAGGATTGCTTGCCAGTTGGACAAACAGGCATGTTGGCGCAAGCCAAATCGATTCTACACTGGCACCAATATCATCAGTTTTGTGCAAATTGTGGCACACAAACGCAAACGTGTGATGCAGGCAGTCGTCGTCTCTGCCCATCTTGTGAGCGCAATCACTTTCCCCGTGTTGATCCTGTGGTCATTATGTTGGTCCAGCACGAAGAAAAGATTTTAATGGGCCGAGGAATTCATTTTACGCAAGGCCACTTTTCTGCTTTAGCAGGATTTGTTGAACCTGGTGAAACCATTGAAGAAGCAACACGGCGTGAGACATTTGAAGAAACGGGAATAAAAATTGGTAAAGTTGAATATTTGATGAGCCAACCTTGGCCTTTTCCATCAACATTGATGATCGGTGTTCTAGCGCAAGCGACATCGACGACAATTGAGCTAGATAAAGATGAGCTGGCTGAAGCTCGGTGGTTTGATTTGGCTGAAATTCAAACAATGGTTCATAACAACCACCCCCAAGGTTTAAGTTTACCGCCACCAATGACCATCGCGTACCAAATGATTAAAAAGTTGTATCCCCAGCTATAGGTTGTCGTAGAGCGTTTCATATTTTGTTTGAAACACAAACAGGACATGAAGCGCCGTAATTTCAATCACTTAAATAGGTCGTTCTGGGTCAATGAAAACATGAACGACTCTAGAGCACAAAAAAAGCCTGACTAAACATAGTCAGGCTTTAATGCATCGTACTCGTGATTGGCTTGATTAGTATTGAGTGCAAGTATCACAATCAAGTTGAAGTGCTCGGCGTGGCCGAAGGGTCATTTCTTCTTTCATGGTAAAACTGGTTGCATGACCATTGAGGTCGCCGTGTCCACCTAATAATCCATCAAGATTGAAAATTGTACCGAGTATATAATCAAACTTGTAACAAGTCCGCGCAATAATTAGGTCATTGTTTTGCGTCATTAGGTTTGCCATGTCAGCGGTGATTGCTGGGACGGCACCACATGAGGGATCGTCACCGCCACCAGCGCCAAGAGTTTTGGTATGGCTCCAGCTAAGTTCAGGGTTCCCATCATCATCAGGGCGGAAGGAATAAACTTCTAATTTTACCTTGTTTGTGTTGAACGGTTTCATTGTTTCTAAAGCCGCTGTGAAGATACCATCAATAGCAGCCGTTGAAGTTGCACCAGGTTCTTGTGTCACCAAGTCACCAACTGTATTGGCTGTAATGGTCACCTTACGACTGGCGGAAAGTCCGTTACTCAAATCAACCAAGCCAACAAACATCGCTACCATAAGAGGAAAGATGAAGGCCATTTCAATAGCGGCAACACCGCGCTTATCATGCTTGAATTTACTGGCAACCATTTTCCAGCGTGTTGAAAAACGTGTCATTATTGTATTTGAAAATTTAGTCATTGTTTTCATCCCCTCAATTAAGAGCCGTCAGAGAAAGGTTCATTACGGAACGTCGTTGCAGCAGACAGCAACATGTAATTGCGGCCAATATTGCCATGCTCAATTGCTTCAATTTCAGTTTTACGGCCTGTACTATTGGTGATGTCTATCATGTGGCTCAAAAAAGGAACTGAAAGTTTCCACTTATAATAAACGCGTACTGTCACGATTTTTCCTGCAGCACCTGGGTTATATTGATCGTTACCATTAAAGTTACCAGCGCTGTTAACTGGGTTTGGTAAGTTGCCATCAATATCGCTAAAGTCATCAAAATTTCGAACATCAACATAAAGGTTGGATGAACAATCAAGAACAGTATTTAGCTTTCCACAAACTTGAGTTTTAAAATAGTCTGATGTGGACTGGTGACCATTTGTGCCCATTTGCACTTGGCCTG
>JAMOMM010000452.1 GCA_027067085.1 Hyphomicrobiales bacterium | reverse complement strand
CAATGGTGATGAATAATCACATCGTCCCAACGTAAAAATTCATACTCGGTATGAACATTAACATTTTCTTCGATCGCATCAATTTGCCATTTCGAGATGAATTTACCAGCGCGTTTGCGTTTGGAGACATCTAATGTCATGCCTGACAATACGGCTTGCTTTGCGGCGTTTTCAACAAACATTTGATAATAAAATGATGGACCCTTGGGGTCAAACCCGCCCATAAAAAACACCTTGCGGCGTTTTACGTTTTGGTTTGTACTTTTCGCCTCTTTGGTCATTGGAAGAGTTTGCCCCAAATGCACGCCGTTTTTGCCTAAATGAGCACTAGCCCATGCGTCAAAAAAGCACCAGTTTTTTATTATTGTATGACACAGGTCAAGGAGACGTTATCATAGAGAGGTGTATTTTACATTCGGTTTTATAAATATGGAGGGTATTTTTATGTCTAAACTGGCTCTTATGATTTTTATCATTGCATCGCCAACGCTTGCTGGCATTGCTATGGTTGCTGCCTTGGTGCTTGGCTTTACTGCTGCAAAAGGTATTGTTGTTGCGGTTGTTATTGGTGCTATCATCGCATTACCAGTGTCGATTATTGTCGCAAAACAAATTGGCAACCAGACTAAATCACCACAATAGTTAAGCTACTGCGCATAGCCGAGCTGTTTGTTGAGGTCTTCAAGCAGCTCAAATGCCGCATCTGGAATGACAGTGCCAGGTGGAAAAATGGCGCTAGCGCCAGCTTCAAGCACAGCTTCAAAATCTTGTGGTGGGATCACCCCACCAGCAACAATCATGATGTCGGGTCGCCCAGCATCTGCGAGCGCTTTCTTGAGTTCTGGCACAAGGGTCAAATGCCCCGCCGCCAATGACGACACCCCAACAATATGAACCTTTTTCTCAATGGCTTCGCTGGCCACTTCTTGTGGTGTTTGAAACAGCGCCCCCACTTCCACATCAAATCCCAAATCAGCAAAGGCGCTGGCGATAACCTTTTGGCCGCGATCATGCCCGTCTTGTCCCATCTTAGCGACAAGAATGGAGGGCAGGCGACCGTCATTTTCTTTAAAGGCTTGCGTCATAGCACGGGTGCGATCGATTTTTTCAACCATCGGACCCGCCTCATTGCGATAAATGTTTTTCACCACATCAACTTTTGCAACGTGACGGTGCCAGCTTTTTTCAAGAGCTTGGGTAATCTCACCAACCGTTGCCATGGCACGGGCTGCATCCACCGCACTGGTCAATAAATTGCCATCGCCTGTCAATGCAACACGGGCCAAAATGTCTAGTTTGCTTTGGCACTCTTTTTCATCGCGCTCTGCTCGCAAGCGTTTTAGCTTGGCCAGTTGCTCTGCGCGAACCTTGGCGTTGTCGATTTTAAGAATATCGATGCCTTCATCGTTTTCGACAAGGTATTTGTTGACGCCAACAACGGTTTGTTGGCCTGAATCAATCCGTGCTTGAGTGCGCGTTGCCGCTTCTTCGATTCTGAGTTTTGGCACACCAGCCGCAATGGCCTTTGCCATGCCGCCCAGTTCTTCAATTTCAACGATATGGTCCCAAGCTTTTTCAGCAAGCTCATTGGTCAACCGCTCGACATAATAGCTACCACCCCATGGGTCAATGACATTGGTGGTGCCAGATTCTTGTTGCAAAAACAGTTGCGTGTTGCGGGCAATACGGGCCGAGAAGTCAGACGGCAAAGCCAGCGCTTCATCTAGGGCGTTGGTGTGCAAAGATTGGGTGCCACCTTGCGTTGCCGCCATCGCTTCAATTGAGGTGCGCGTCACATTGTTAAAAACATCTTGCGCCGTCAGCGACCAGCCAGAGGTTTGGCAATGGGTGCGAAGGGACAATGATTTTGGGTTTTGCGGATCAAACTGTTTAACCAGTTTTGCCCACAGCATTCGCGCCGCACGCATTTTGGCCACTTCCATAAAGAAGTTCATGCCAATGGCCCAAAAGAACGAAAGCCGCGGGGCAAACTTATCAACGCTAAGTCCTGCTTCAATGCCAGAACGTAAATACTCAACACCGTCTGCTAAAGTGTAAGCCAGCTCTAAGTCAGCCGTCGCGCCCGCCTCTTGCATATGATAACCCGAAATAGAAATCGAGTTAAACTTAGGCATTTTTTCAGCGGTGTATTTGAAAATATCAGAGATAATCCGCATCGATTTATCTGGTGGATAAATATAGGTGTTGCGGACCATGAACTCTTTCAAGATGTCATTTTGAATGGTGCCTGATAGCTTTTCAGTCGCCACACCTTGTTCTTCACCTGCCACGATATAAAGCGCTAGAATAGGCAACACAGCGCCGTTCATTGTCATCGACACGCTCATTTTATCAAGCGGAATTTTATCAAACAGGGTGCGCATATCATAGATTGAATCAATCGCCACGCCAGCCATGCCCACGTCGCCGGCAACACGGGGATGGTCTGAATCATACCCACGATGGGTGGCCAAATCAAAGGCGATGGAAAGACCTTTTTGCCCCGCCGCCAAATTGCGCCGATAAAATGCATTGGAATCTTCTGCCGTTGAAAAGCCAGCATACTGGCGCACCGTCCACGGCTTTGTCGTGTACATTGTCGGATATGGTCCGCGCAAATTGGGCGCAGTGCCCGGCCACGTGTGGAGAAAGTCCAGCCCCGTCAAATCATCAGGGCCATAACTTGATTTGAGGTCGATACCTTCAGGTGTTGGATATAATTTGTCACTTGTGGTTTGCGTTGCAAAAGACGGCACGAAGTTGATTTTTGAAAAGTCAGGGATTTGGCTCATGCGTTTTCTCCTTGGCCAATGTCTTGGCCAGTGTCCTGGTATGTGTCTTGGTCAGTGTCTGGGCTTGCGTTCGCTTTTTCAAGTAGTGCCAGTGTTTGTTGCAGCACGTCTAAAACATTACAGCCGACATATAAAAACCCATCTATGCCCGCTTGTGTATATTCGTTTTCCAATGCGCCCGCTCGTCCTGCTAAGAACACATATTTGCAGCCATTTTCTTTTAAGCGTTTTGCTGTCTTGCTTGCTTGCTCGGCATAAATGCCGTCAGTTGAGCATATACAGGCAATTGTTGCAGGTTGATCTGTTGGGGCTATGCCGCCAGCTGCAAATAAATTGGTTGCCCAAGTTGCTCGCGGGGCAAATTCATCCTGCTTGCCTAACGTTACCAGATTGAAGGTAGGGGCTGGCTGCATTTGTTTTGCGCGCCCACGAAGTTGTTCAAACCCACTTGATATAGGGTGTGTTTTTAACGCGTCGCAAACCATCGCACTGTCCGCTATTGATTGTGGCTCAACTATTTTTACATCGAGCACTTTTACGGGTGCTTCATCTAAATTAGCAAACTCACTAACCCCGATAATACCCTTTTTGCGTTTGGCAATATCGGCGTTACGCGTTGTGCATACTTGGCTTATCAGGCCCTGAACTTTGCCGTCGATGAGGCTGGCCATCATTCCGCCGTTGGCCTCGATCTCTTGCATAATTTCCCAAGCGTGTTTGGCCAGTTCATTGCTAAAGTTTTCAACATAGCCAGACCCAGCACCCGCATCACTCACAAGGCCAATGCTTGATTCTTCTTGTAAAACCAATTGAGTATTGCGTGCCATGCGCCGGGCCAAATCATCAGGGCACCCTATGGCGATTGAGAAGGGTAAAACCGCAAGGCTACTTACCCCGCCAATGCCTGCTGCAAAAGTAGCAGACGTAGTGCGCAGCATATTCACATAAGGGTCTTGAACACTCATCATCCGCCCAGAAGTTTCAACGTCTAATTGCAATGCGCAAGGTTCAACCTTCATTGCTATTTGTACTTGGCGCCATAATAAATGGGCTGCGCGAAACTTTGCGATAGTGGTAAACTGCTCACTGTCTGCACTCAAAACCATGCCAAGGCGCGGCCAAATGGTTGAAATATCAGTGCCGCTTTGTTCAAGCAATCGTAAATGCTCAATGCAGCTGGCAATAGCAAAACCCAATTCTTGCGCTTCACTTGCACCCGCATCGTGATACACGCGTCCATCGGCGCTAAAGACAACCCCTTCATGCCCCGCTTTCGTGGCTGCATCTAATGTCGCTGCCATGTTTTTTCCGACAGAACTGTTGCTGCCTGACTGCCCCGTTAAAGCAAAAGCTGATACGGGGTCAATGCAAAATGATAAGGTACAGCGCGATAAATTTAGGTTGCGATCCTGATAAACTTGCAAAAGGTTTTGGCTCGCGTCATGCCAATTTGCCCCCGCATCCAAACGGACCGAAATGAGATCAAGTTCCACGCCTTGGCTCAGGCGCTTAATGGAATTAACATCAAAGCTGGGTAAACCATAATGCCCCGCGCTTATACTGCCCGATAAAACCAAAGACACACCTGTTGCTCCTTTGAGCAAATCAAGCAGCATTTGTTCATTGGCTTTGGTAACCTCTGGAATGTCCACACGTTGGATAACGCCCCAGTTTGCGCGTGAGGTCTTTACGGGCGCTGATGGACGCGAGATAGGTTTGCTCGGCGTAGCATAAATTGGTTCTATGTCGATGCCATCGAGAGTTTTGCTGATTAAGCGCTCAATGCCATAGCTCGTGGCTTTACCCTTGTTTAAGGTAGTCTCAACTTGTTTGGCCCAATCATCTTTACTGATTGTGGGAAATAGCGAGGCGAGATCGAGTTTTGACATAGAAAAACCACTAAAAATTTTGCACTGCACCATTTTTAGCGCGAAAACTTTGATAAGCGCAAACGATACCTTTGGCTAAAGGCCGTTCAATTGAATTTTTGACACAAAAAAAGCGTTCGGCACCTGATTTTAAATCAGACTTCCGAACGCCTTAAATTATTAAACTTTATTTGGTTTAGGAAAACAAATTAAAGGAATTTGTCCAATCCAGGGATTGAGCCTGTAAGTTTTTCAACTAAATCTTCCCCACCTTGTTCTTTGGCATAGTTTAGAACTTCGCCGCCGATCTCTTTAATTTGACCAGTTTCAAGGCCCTCAGATTTCAACTGAGATAGTGCGGACATAATTTCACCGCCACTGCCGCCAAGCAAACCGCCGACCATGCCCATCAGGCCACCGCCACCGCTGCCGCTTTCAAGCGCACTTGAACCAGATGAAGCTAGATCAGCAGCACCTGGCATTTTGTCAAACAATTGTCCAACAACGCTGTCATCGCCTTGTGACTGAACCAACGATAAAACGACTGAAACAGCTTTTTGTGCCAATGCTTCATCAATGCCAATTTTGCTGGCGATATTTGTAATAAGTTCTTGCATAATAGTCCCCGTATTTGCGATTTGAAAATTAACTAGCTTGAGTTTTACAGCCTTGCTGCCGTATAACACAATTAACAATTATGTGTAACCGAATGTTACAATTTTCAAGGGGTGCAAGAATGTCGGACGACTCAATTTTTATTGGTGGCAGCAATGTCGATGTTGAGGTTAAGCACGAGGAGCTTTTATTAAAGCTTGCCAACCGTCATGGCTTGGTCACTGGTGCAACTGGTACTGGTAAAACCGTAACTTTGCAAATTCTTGCTGAAGGGTTTTCAAACGCAGGCGTGCCTGTTTTTGCCGCAGACGTTAAGGGCGATCTGTCAGGTATTGCCGTTGAAGGTGACCCCAAAGACTTTTTATTCTCACGCGCTAAAACCATTAAATTTGATGACTATGGCTTTGATGATTTTCCCGTTATTTTCTGGGATTTGTTTGGCAAGCAAGGTCACCCGATCAGAACCACGATATCTGAAATGGGGCCATTATTGTTGTCGCGTTTGATGAACCTGACCGAAGCCCAAGAAGGTGCGCTAAACATTGCTTTTCGCATTGCTGATGATGAAGGCTTATTGCTGCTCGATCTTAAAGATTTACGCGCCTTGCTGTCTGACTTGGCCGATCGTGGCAAAGAGATTGCATCGGATTATGGCAATGTCAACAAGCGCACCATTGGTGCCATTCAACGTCGCTTGTTGGTGATGGAAGAGCAGGGGGCCGAACATTTCTTTGGCGAACCAGCCCTTGATATTCAAGACCTCATGCGCACCACCCGCAACGGCAAAGGCTATATCAACATTTTAGCCGCCGATGAATTGATGCGCTCGCCAACGCTTTATGCCACCTTCTTGTTGTGGCTGTTATCTGAATTGTTTGAAGAATTGCCCGAGGTTGGTGATCCTGAAAAACCAAAATTGGTGTTCTTTTTTGATGAAGCCCATTTGTTGTTTGATGATGCGCCAAAAGGTTTGGTTGATAAAATTGAACAAGTGGTGCGCTTAATCCGCTCAAAAGGCGTTGGGGTTTATTTCGTCACCCAAAACCCGCTTGATGTGCCCGATGAAGTGCTGGGCCAATTGGGCAACCGCATTCAACACGCCTTGCGCGCTTTTACGCCGCGCGATCAAAAAGCCGTGCGCGCTGCGGCCCAAACGTTTAGGCAAAACCCCGAATTTGATACCGAAAAAGCCATCACTCAATTGGGCGTTGGTGAAGCACTGGTTTCAACGTTGGAGAAAAAGGGCCGCCCATCCATGGTGGCGCGCACCCTCATTCGCCCGCCTTCATCACGCATGGGACCAGTGGACGAAGCCGAGCGCAAAAAGATCATTAAAAACAGCCCTGTATATGGCTTATATGATGAAGATATCGACCGTGAATCCGCCTTTGAAATGCTAGAAAAACGCGCCGTCAAACGCGAAGCCGCCGCTGAAAAAGCAGCCAAAGAAGAAGCTGAAGCAAAAGCCGCCAAAAAAGCCTCATCAGGCCGCCGCCGCTCCGGCTACAAACGCCAAACCGCCACCGACCGCTTCCTAAAAAGCATGGCCTCAAGTGTTGGCCGAACGCTAGGCACGAAGCTTATTCGTGGGTTGTTGGGGTCGTTGTTGCGCTAGAGTGTAGTTTTCGTTTAAACGCATCACCCCTCGCACGCTCCCTTCATTATCGGGCTCGTCCCGATGATCCATGTTTCCCGTCTACTCCGAACCATGGATCACCGGCACAAGGCCGATGATGAGGGCTGGTGTCTGGGTATCGTTTTCTTGAAGGCGCAATCAACTAGCTATCGTTTCACTAATCTCAATACCAAACCCAGACAGGCCGACATAATGGCGGGTGCTGGAGCTTAGG
>JAMOMM010000451.1 GCA_027067085.1 Hyphomicrobiales bacterium | reverse complement strand
AGGCGACATGCTTTAGAGCGCTTCATGTTTTGTTTAAATCGCAAACACAGCATGACGCGCAAGATTATCAATACTTTAAGCAGGTCGTTCTGGTTCAATGTAAACCAGAACGACTCTAAGCAAAAAGCAATTTGATTTTGTCTGTGGCAAACAAGGCTTTTCCTTGACAAATCGCGCCTAACATGGCCTTTTCGCCACAAAGTTTTCTTTATTTTTGATAGATATTTGCAAAGAGGCATTATGCACGAATTTCGCAGTCACACTTGCACGCAACTGCGTGCTGAAAATGTTGGAGATACCGTTCGTTTATCAGGGTGGGTTCACCGTGTTCGAGATCACGGCGGATTGTTGTTTATCGACCTTCGCGATCATTACGGATTAACTCAAGTTGTTATTGATCCTGACTCACCAGCGTTCAAGACCGCTGAATTGGTTCGCGCCGAATGGGTTATTAAAGTTGATGGCAAAGTTAAAACCCGCCTTGAAGGCACAGCAAACGCTGATCTGCCAACTGGTGATATTGAGGTTTTTGCTGATAGCATCGAAGTGCTTTCAGAATCTGAAGAATTGCCAATGCCCGTTTTTGGCGATCAAGAGTATCCTGAAGACACACGCCTTCGCTATCGCTTTTTAGATTTGCGTCGCGAGCGTATTCACAACAACATCATCAAGCGTGGTCAGATTATTGCTTCAATGCGCAATCGCATGGTTGAGCAGGGGTTCTTTG
The DNA here is from genome assembly GCA_027067085.1 of Hyphomicrobiales bacterium. GTDB lineage: Bacteria > Pseudomonadota > Alphaproteobacteria > Rhizobiales > Aestuariivirgaceae > JALWJW01. The sequence continues at coordinate 6,414 of JAMOMM010000451.1, read as the reverse complement.
AATTTCAAACCCCAATTCTAACGGCCTCATCACCAGAAGGCGCGCGTGACTTCCTTGTGCCATCTCGGGTTCATCCGGGCAAATTTTACGCCCTGCCGCAAGCACCACAACAGTTTAAACAGCTGATTATGATGTCTGGCTTTGATCGCTATTTCCAAATCGCACCTTGTTTCCGCGATGAAGATGCCCGTGCAGATCGCTCTCCGGGTGAGTTTTATCAACTCGATATTGAAATGAGCTATGTGACTCAAGAAGACGTGTTCCAAGCTGTTGAGCCAATGTTACGCGGTATTTTTGAAGAGTTTGGTGAAGGCAAAACCGTCACTCAAGAATTCCCGCGTATTCCTTATGCTGAATCAATGCGCAAGTACGGCAACGATAAGCCCGACCTTCGCAACCCGATTGAAATGGATGATGTGACTGAGCATTTTGCTGGTTCTGGCTTTAAAGTTTTTGCTGGTATGATTGCAGCTGATGAGAACGTGCGCATTTGGGCTATCCCTGCACCAACAGGCGGCAGCCGCGCATTTTGCGATCGTATGAACTCATGGGCACAAAAACAAGGCCAGCCTGGTCTTGGATATATTTTCTGGCGTGAAGGTGAAGACGGCGCGGCACCAGCTGGTGCGGGACCGCTTGCTAAAAACATTGGTGAAGAACGCACTGCAGCGATCATGGACCAACTTGGCCTTAAAGTTGGCGATGCGTGTTTCTTTGTTGCGGGCAATCCTAAAAAGTTTGTTGATTTTGCTGGTCAAGCACGCACCCAAGTGGGCGAGTCTTTGGACCTCATTGATCCAAACGCTTTTGATTTCTGCTGGATCGTTGATTTTCCCATGTTTGAATACAACGAAGACGAAAAGAAAATCGACTTCTCACACAATCCGTTCTCTATGCCACAGGGTGGCCTAGACGCGCTTGAAAACCAAGATCCGCTCACCATCAATGCGTGGCAATATGATATTGTCTGTAATGGCATCGAATTGTCATCAGGTGCTATTCGGAACCATCGTCTCGACATCATGGAAAAAGCGTTTGATATTGCGGGCTATGAAAAAGAAATTTTAGAAGAAAAATTTGGCGGCATGTATCGTGCATTTAAATACGGCGCACCGCCTCACGGTGGCATTGCACCGGGCGTTGATCGCATTGTCATGTTGTTGTGCGGCGAGCAAAACCTTCGCGAAGTCGTGTTGTTTCCAATGAACCAACAAGCAGAAGATTTGTTGATGAGCGCACCAGCTGATGTTTCAAACCGTCAATTGCGTGAACTACACATTGGCCTAAACTTGCCTAAAGAGTAATTCGCCCAACCACCAAATGCAAAAAAGGGGGGCGTTATACCCCGCTTTCCTTGATCGTCATTTTCGGATCAAGTCCGAATATAACGGACGCAGGGTTATGGGTTGAGTGAAGCGTAAGATTATCAACACTTTAAGCGGCTCGTTCTGGTTCAATGTAAATCAGAACGTTTCTAATCTTCAGATACAAAAAAGGCGGGTCGCATATGACCCGCCTTTTTTATTTGTGTTGCGTTGGAATTATTGGTTTGATTTAACCGATACACCAAGAACTTGAATAATCGCAGCGGGAGAACCCATCATACCCATCAAAGAGGCAAGAATAACAGGGCTGGCTGGCTTTGCTTCAAGAGTGATGTTTTTAGGATCTTTGATGAAAGCATTGTAAGCGGCAATAACGCTCTTCGTAAACTCAGGCGCTCTTATCTGACCAAGGCCAATTTGCAGCATGGCAGCACCATTGGCTGTTAGAGCATCACGTGTTGTGCCTTGCTTCTTAGCTGCAAAGTCAAGCGCTTTATGAGTGATTGTATCATCAACAAAACCAATTTTGAAATGTGAAAGCTTAATACCAATAAGAAGCGGCATCAATTTCCCCATATTAGGTTCACCACCTGCTTGAACGTCTTTTAAGACAGCAAGGAGTTGCCCTGGAATATCTTGAGCAGCAAATGCAAAATCAAAACTGCCAATTTTCTTTCCTGTGAAACGTAGAGCATAAGCAAGGTCTAATTTTTTGTTAGCACCCTTAATGGCAAAGTTTCCATCTAAGCTTAGATTAAACTGGTCAAAACCAAAGGTTTCTTTCATGTCTTTTTGGAACTTAGCATTTGGAATTGCGTCCACGGGAATAACAAGGCTATCCATTTTAGTGGTCCAGATACCAAAACCAGTTGTTGGGTCGCCTTTCCAGTTTGCTGAAAAGTTTTTGGCATTAAACGTTTGGCCAGCAACAGTAAACTCGACAATAGGTACGTTGCTTTTTTCATACACAACAGTGCCAAGCAGGACAGAGTAATCTAGGCCGTCGGCATATGTTGTCGGCAACAAATGAACGTTAGTTGTTGTTGCTGATGGGATCGTGATAATAATAGGGCCAACATCGGGGATCGTTGCCGCAAATTCAGCATTTTCGAGATTGATGCTTTTAAATGACCACGTGCCATTGTCATTTTTAGAGGCACCAGACAAAACGACTTTGCTGATTTTAAAACCACCCTTAAATTCTTCTTGAACAAAAGTGCTTTCAATATTCGTGATTGTCGCGCCACCACTTCCATCTGGAACCATATCGCCAAAACTTGGTGTAACTTCGCCACCAGCTTGATTGTATTGACGCTTTAGAGCATCAAGAAAGGCCTGAACTGCAGGTGGTGTATCGGCTGCGTGAGCCGCAAAGGGCATCGCGACCAATGAAAAGAAAACGATAATAAGAAGCTGTAATCTCTGTTTCATAAAGTGTTACCTATGTGATTGATTGAGAGGTTTTAAAAATTCAAGTGGTTAAAAAATGACCTTGGGTAAGTAGTTGGTCAAGACTGTGGCCATTATTGGGTGATTTGGCAAGTTTTGTGTAGTTTTTAGGTTTCACAAATCTTACCTCTGTGTTATTTCCACAAAAACAAATAATAAAAACACGTCCCTCACTATTCCCCTCAATCGTGACAACAGGGAGCTGGTCACATGCCAAAAGACGATTCTACGCAAACTCCATCAGATCAAGGCACTTCGCAAAGTGCTTTAGAAACTAAAGATGATTTGCGCGAAGCCGCCCTTCATTATCATCGGTTTCCCATCCCCGGTAAGTTAGAAATTTCTGCCATCAAACCTTTGTCCAATCAACGCGATTTGGCGCTGGCTTATTCACCTGGCGTTGCCGCTGCTTGTGATGTCATCGTTGAAAACCCCGATGAGGCAGATACTGTTACCGCGCGCGCAAATCTCGTTGGCGTTATTACTAATGGTACGGCGGTGTTGGGATTAGGCAATATTGGCCCGCTGGCATCAAAACCAGTGATGGAAGGTAAGGCGGTGCTGTTTAAAAAGTTCGCGGGCATTGATGTCTTTGACCTTGAAGTTGATGCGACGGACCAAGACAGGTTTTGCACAGTAGTTGCAGCGCTTGAGCCAACCTTTGGCGGCATCAACCTTGAAGATATTAAAGCGCCTGAATGCTTTGAAATTGAGGCTTGCCTTAAAGAACAAATGAAAATTCCGGTCTTTCATGATGACCAGCACGGCACGGCAATTATTGTTGGTGCTGCTGCGTTGAACGCTATGGAAATTGCAGGCAAAAACCTTGGCGATGTAAAAGTCGTGGCATCAGGCGCTGGTGCCGCCGCACTTGCCTGCTTGAACATGCTGGTATCATTAGGTGTGAAACGCGAGAACGTTTGGATTGCTGATATTGATGGCGTTGTTTATGAGGGCCGCAAAGAAAACATGCACCGTTGGATGGCTGTCTATGCCCAAAAAACCGACAAACGCACTCTGTCTGAAATTATAGAAGGCGCGGACATTTTTGTCGGACTTTCTGCTGCGGGCGTATTGAAGCCTGATATGGTTGCCAAAATGGCTGACAAGCCATTGATAATGGCATTGGCAAACCCTAATCCAGAAATTATGCCCGATGAGGCACGCAAAGCAAAACCTGATGCGATGATTTGCACGGGCCGTTCTGATTTCCCCAATCAAGTGAACAACGTGCTGTGCTTTCCATATATCTTTCGCGGTGCACTTGATGTTGGCGCAACAGCGATCAATGAGGAAATGAAAAAAGCCGCCGCTATGGCGATTGCTCAATTGGCCCATGAAGCAAGTTCTGACGTGGCCGCAAAAGCTTATGATGGCGAAGCGCTTTTGTTTGGCGCTGACAGCCTAATCCCAACACCTTTTGACCAACGGCTCATTTTGCGCATTGCGCCAGCCGTTGCAAAAGCAGCAATGGAAACGGGCGTGGCGCGCCGACCAATTGAAGATTTCAAAGCTTATGATGAACGCCTCAATCGCTTCGTCTTCCGCTCTGGGTTTGTCATGAAAGAAATTTTTGTACGCGCCAAATCCAACCTAAAACGCATTGTATATTCTGATGGCGAAGATGAGCGAGTGCTGCGTGCTGCCGAAGCGGTGCTGCAAGATCGTGTAGCCGTTCCCATTTTGATCGGCCGCCCTGATGTGATTGCATCACGCGTCGAGCGCTTTGGTCTGAGTATTAAACCGGGCGTTGATTTTGAGATCATCAATCCGCAAGATGATCCGCGCTATCGTGATTATGTGGCGGAGTTGTTAAAGCGAACCGCGCGCAAAGGCATCACACCAGACTTTGCTCGCACCATGATCCGCACCAACAACACCGCCATTGCTTCAATTGCAGTTTGTCGTGGTGATGCCGATGCAATGCTGTGTGGATTGGAAGGACGGTTCTTTCGCCATTTAAAAGTCGTGCGTGATGTTATTGGCTTGGCTGACGGTGTAAATGATTTTTCTACTGTTTCTATGGTCATCATGAAACGCGGGTTTTACTTCTTTGCTGATACCTATGTAACATCTGATCCAGATGCCAACAGTCTGGCTGAATTAACGATGCTGGTTGCGCGCGCCGTTCGTCAATTTAATATCGAACCCAAAATTGCGCTGCTGTCTCATTCCAGTTTTGGTTCAGCAACAACACAAAGTGCCCAAAAAGTTCGTGATGCATTGAAAATTTTGCACATCAAAGAGCCAGACTTGCAAGTCGAGGGGGAAATGCATGCTGATTCCGCACTAAATGAAGAGGTGCGTGATCGCGTGTTCCCGTTCTCAAAACTGCGCGGTGAGGCAAATGTATTTGTGATGCCTAATTTAGATGCGGCAAATATTTCATTCCAATTGGTGAGATCACTGAGCAACGCAACACCTGTGGGGCCGATTTTATTAGGGGCGGCAAAACCTGTCCACATTCTAACCCCGTCAATAACATCACGCGGCATAACCAACATGACGGCAATTGCCGCTGTTGATGCCCAAGATCGTGAATAAAGCTGAAGGTGTCTTACAAAAGTAACCCGCAAAAAAAACGGCCCCAAAGTCAAACTTGGGGCCGTAATGCTTTTAGGTGGAATCAGTCGTTTAACGAGAAACTGAAATTGATTTAACGCGACCATCTTTAGATGCCGTAATGATTTTTCCTGCAACTGGGGCAGGGCGTGTCTTTATATCCATATGAAAAACTTTGCCGTTGCGATCTGCAAAAGTCGTTGTTGAAACGATTTGAGCGACAGGTTTTTCTGCGATTTTCTTAGATTTACGGGCCATTCGTCTATCTCCTATAGGTATTTAGATAAGTCCATTAAATCAGCATAGAATGAATAAAACCTTGCCATTTTAGATTTATTTTGACGGGTTGACCTTAATCAATGTTGTTATGTGAGAAAGCTTTAATAAAGTGATTGTCTGTCAATGGTTGTTGAGTATCCGCAAGGGTTTTTAACAACCATCTTAAATAACCAATACTTTTCGTTTACGAATGAGCGTTGATTATTTCTTGGACCGTAGCCCACGTCGCCCAATTCCCTCCAGACGTGGCTACGGTTCTTTTTTTGTCTTATTTTATAGCTGAAACCGTGCTGTTCTTTTTACCAGCGAGAATGTAAACGTAAAACTGTTTCATGCATTAAGTTCACTGGTATGACGGAGAGGGGGTAGTATTGTGAAAACAACCCCAACCCCGTCATTGCGGCGAATGCCGCAATCTATGCCTGAGCCTATCGGCTGGTCAAAATGCTCGTAGAATCAAAAACGGCGAGGAAATGATCCTCGCCGGTTGAATTTTTGTATTAAGCCGTCAGCCCTTAACTACAGCCACTCGTGGACCCACAAGTGTCACACTTCAAGCAGGTGCCATTGCGAACCATGGTGAAGTTGCCGCATTCGCCGCAGTTTTCGCCTTCATAGCCTTTCATCCGTGCTTCTGCGCGGTGTTCGGCTTTGGTTTTGATGGCGTTATTTGCTCGTGTGTCTGGACGTGTTGCAGGCGCTGCTTCTGGCTCAATATCAAGCGCTACAGCAGTGCTACCAACATTTGCCGTTTCACTAACTACTGATCCAATGTCTGCCTGCATTTTAGCAACTGTAT
>JAMOMM010000450.1 GCA_027067085.1 Hyphomicrobiales bacterium | reverse complement strand
ACAATGGACTCACACCGCGCCCTTACCAGGTGGTGATTTTGATCCGCTTGGTTTGCAAAACCTCGTGCAGACATATGCCGATAATTATCCATTTTTAGAAAACTCAACATTACTACGTATGGTAAAGGCCTATGGTACACGTACGCCAGATGTGCTGACGCATTGCCAATCAATCAACGACATGGGTCAGTGTTTTGGGGCGGACTTATATCAACGTGAAGTTGATTATTTGATTGAGAAAGAATGGGCAACTACGGTTGAAGATATTATTTGGCGGCGCTCAAAATTGGGTCTGTTTATGACCAAACAAGAAATAGATAATTTGGCAAAGTATTTAAAATCCAAATAAGATTTTAAGAAACTTCATGCTCACAACAGATTTTTTTGATTTCTTTTTTGCTCAAGCCCTGCTCAAACAACAAACAAAAATGTGGCCCTTCGATCTTTTTAGATGCGCCTTTTTCACGGAAAAACCTGCAAGTTTGGCAAACACCAAAACTTGGAAGTTGTCTTTTGTCCAACTCACTTTTTAATAATTTGCCTGTGGTTTTCCCCAACGTATCAATTTGTTTGGGTTTGAAATCACTGGCAACACAAACCAGTTGCCGCCACGGGTCTTGCATAAGAAATTCTGTGCCTTCATCCGTAATGCCAAGCGCAATTGAGCGTCGTTCGCCTTCGCGTTTAGATTTGGTAATGAGACCTTTGCGTTCAAGGGCGATTAGTGTTTGAGAAATCGTTCCCTTTGTCGCGCCAAGAAATTTGGTTAAAGCGATTGGCGAGTTGGAAAAGCGATTGGCCCGCGCAACATATCTAAGGGCTTCCCATTGGGCTGGGTTCAGACCAAGTTCAAATTCGGCCGAGCGCATGAGCCGAGCAACGCGTTCTAGAGTATGAATAATTCCACACGCAGACTGCGGCGCATTTTTTTTTCTTTTTTTAGGCAATTGCTTTCTCCCAGCATAAGCATCCCAACTCTTTCCTTGGGACATATTAGCAATTTTGCATAGGAAATGGATTCTGACTAGCCCTACAGGTCAATTGTTGATGGACCAGTTACTTTTTCGTTGTGCCTGAGATTGAACTTGCAACAATTTCATTATGCTTTGCTAAAACATTACCAGCCAAATAAAGCGACCCACCAATAAAAATTCGAGCGGAAGGGCACAGCTTTTCAACATCATTTAGCGCCGCTTCAATATCAGGTTTTGCATAGGCCTCTAATCCTGCTTGTGAGGCAATGTTAGCAAGCACCTCTCCCGACAAGGCATTTTCTTCACCCTCAATTGCAATGGTGAAAACCACGTGGGCAATATCCTCAAAAGCTTGAAAAAACCCAATGGGGTCTTTGGAGTTGAGCATACCAATGATTAGCACTAAGGGGCGAGGTGAGCGGTCATTTAGTTCTGCAAGACTAAGCGCTAGCGCATGGCCAGCGGCAGGGTTGTGCCCACCATCAAGCCAGATTTCAGCACCAGCAGGTGCCCATTGATGTAATTTCCCATTGTCTAATTTTTGCAATCGAGCAGGCCAGCTAACGGCGAGCAACCCGCGCTCAATGTGTTCAGATTCTATGCGATCATCGTTAAGGGCGCGAATGGCGGCAATGGCGGTTCCAGCATTGGCAATTTGGTGTTGGCCAAGTAAAGCTGGTAATGGTAGGTCCAAAAGTTCGTTCGCAGATTGGAAAACCAAACGGCCATGTTGCTCGTAGGATTGCCAATCCTGGTTAGCAATCAGAAGCGGGACTTTTTTGTCGAGCGCCACAGATTCAATCACATCACGTGCGTCATCATGTTGCAGGCCAATTATGGCAGGTACACTGGTTTTTAAGATGCCTGCCTTTTCAAAGGCGATGTCTTTTAACGTTTCGCCCAAAAACTGTTGGTGGTCCAAGTCGATAGGAGTAATCACACTTAAACGAGGTTGGTCAATAACATTGGTCGCATCAAGGCGGCCACCAAGGCCTGTTTCTAACAAAAGATAATCAGCTGGCTCGCGGCTAAAAGCTAAAAAGGCCGCTGCTGTGGTAATCTCAAAAAAAGTGATTGGAACACCATCATTCTTTTCTTCGCATTCTTGAAGAAGGTCAGATAGATACTCATCACTAATTTGACCTTTCTCGCCCAAATAAATGCGCTCAGCAAATTGAACAAGATGTGGGGATGAGTATACATGGGCGCTAAGACCAGCCGCCTCAATAATGGCGCGCATATAGGCAATGGTAGAACCTTTGCCATTGGTGCCTGCAACATGAACAACTTTAGGTAATTTGCGTTCGGGATGACCAAGGCGAGCTAAAATATCCCACATACGATCAAGCTTTAAATCAATTACTTTTGGGTGCAGTTGCAGCAATCGCCGTAATATATCATCGACAACGGCCATGGTTAGTCTTTTGCAGGTGCGGTTTCAGCAGGCACTTGGTCAGCTTCCAAATTTTTATCCGTTTTTGTATTCTCAGACGTTGGCGCGAGGGTTTCATCACTTTGTGCGTTGCTTTGGTCAGCAGCTTTTTCAGGTGCAGATTCTTTAGCAACCGCGAGGGCTGGTTGTTTCATGAGCATACGAGAAATGCGTGAAATGGTTTCTTTCATTTCATGGCGATGAACAATCATATCAACCATGCCGTGATCGAGCAGGTATTCTGAGCGCTGGAATCCTTCAGGCAATTTTTCGCGAATTGTTTGCTCAATAACCCGTGCGCCAGCAAAACCAATGCGGGCACTTGGTTCAGCCAAATGAATATCACCCAACATGGCATAAGAAGCTGTAACCCCACCCGTCGTTGGGTCAGTTAGCACAACAATATAAGGCAATTTAGCTTCACGCAATTCTTGTACCGCAACGGTAGTGCGCGGCATTTGCATAAGTGATAGAATACCTTCTTGCATTCTCGCGCCACCCGAAGCAACAAACAGAATGTATGGGCACTCCTTGGCAACTGCTTTACGCATTGATTTGATAATAGCTTCACCAGCGGCCATACCAAGCGAACCACCCATGAATTTAAAGTCTTGAACTGCCACAACACAGGACATTTCATTGACCTTGCCATAACCAGCCACCATCACGTCTTTACGGTCGCGCGCTGTACGGGCAGCTTTCAAGCGGTCAGTGTATTTCTTTTGATCTTTAAACTTTAGGGGGTCAATGGCGACATCAGGAAATTCAAGAGGTTCAAATTCACCATCATCGAACATCATTTTCATGCGCAAATCTGGCGCAAGGTTCATGTGGTAGCCAGAACTTGGCACAACGAAATGATTAGCTTCAAGATCGCGATAGAAAACCATCTCACCTGATTGCGGACATTTAATCCACATGTTGTCAGGTGTTTCTTTTTTTGTACCTAAGATGCCTCGAATTTTTGGTCGGACAAAATTCTTAATCCAGTTCATGCCAACACGCCCCTATACTATCAATTTTTTTGTGCAGCCGCTTTAATGCCAGCTGCCAGTTGTTTTACTACATTATGCACTGCTGTGGCCGTATTAGGGCCAGGCTTGCCATTTTCATCAAGATTGTCAGTGATTGCATCAACCAAGACGGAACCTGCCACAACGCCATCGGCATTTTTTGCAATGTCATGGGCTTGCTCGCTTGTGCGAACACCAAAGCCAACACAAACGGGTATGTCGCCCATATCTTTTGTGTGGCGTTTTATCCGTTTAACCGCGTCCCCAACAGTACTGGCAACAGGGGCTTTGGTTCCCGTAACGCCTAGAACAGAGACATAATACAAAAATCCAGATGTATTGGTCAGCACTTTGGGTAAGCGTTTGTCATCAGTTGTTGGTGTTGCCAAGCGAATAAAGTTCAACCCTGCTTTCATGGCGGGGATGCAAAGTTCGCTGTCTTCTTCCGGCGGTAAATCAACAATGATTAAACCATCAACGCCAGCCTCTTTAGCGTCAGCCAAAAACTTGTCATTGCCATAAATGAAAACAGGATTGTAATAACCCATCAAAACGATGGGGGTTTCGTCATCATTCTTGCGAAAGGCGCGTACCATATCCAATGTTTTGTGCATATTATGGCCAACGTTTAACGCCCGCAATGATGCGGCCTGAATGGCGGGGCCATCGGCCATGGGGTCTGTAAACGGCATGCCAAGTTCGATAATGTCAGCACCTGCGCCAGGCAATCCATTGACGATTTCCATTGCCGTATCAAAATCTGGGTCACCAGCAGTAACGAACGTTACCAATGCGGCGCGGCCCTCAGCTTTGAGTTTTTCAAAGCGGGTGTCAATACGAGTTAGAGCGGTCATATCGTAACCCCCAAATGGTCGGCAACGGTAAAGATGTCTTTGTCACCTCGTCCACACATGTTCATAATCATCAAATGGTCTTTATCAAAAGTTGGCGCTAGTTTCATCACTTGGGCAAGGGCATGTGATGGTTCAAGGGCGGGAATAATACCTTCCAGCTTGCAGCACAATTGAAACGCTTCAAGAGCTTCATCATCTGTAGCCGAAATATAATTGACCCGGCCATTGTCTTTAAGCCATGCATGTTCTGGCCCAACACCGGGATAATCAAGGCCAGCTGATATTGAATGCGCATCATTGATTTGCCCGTCTTCATCCATCAACAAATAGGTGCGGTTGCCGTGCAGAACACCGGGCGCACCACCAGTCATTGAGGCAGCATGCTCTGCCGTATCAAGGCCGCGTCCTGCAGCTTCAACCCCAAACATTTCAACGGAAGGATCATCAAGGAAGGGATGGAACAAGCCAATTGCGTTTGAACCACCGCCAATGGCGGCAATCAACGAATCTGGCAAGCGCCCTTCGCGCTCCAGCATTTGTTCTTTGGCTTCTCTGCCGATCACGCATTGAAAATCACGAACCATTTCAGGGTATGGGTGCGGACCAGCCGCTGTGCCAATACAATAAAATGTATCGTCAACATTGGAGACCCAATCACGAAGCGCCTCGTTCATGGCATCTTTAAGCGTTGAGGTGCCAGATGTTACGGGAACAATTTCAGCCCCTAAAAGTTTCATACGGAACACATTTGGTTTTTGACGTTCCACATCAACCGCGCCCATAAACACGATGCATTTAAGACCAAAGCGCGCGCAAACAGTTGCCGTAGCAACGCCGTGTTGTCCAGCTCCTGTTTCAGCGATAATACGCTTTTTACCCATACGCAGCGCCAGCAATATTTGCCCGAGCACATTATTAATTTTATGAGCGCCAGTGTGATTAAGTTCATCGCGTTTGAAATAGATTTTTGCACCACCCAAATGTTTCGTCAAACGCTCAGCATAATAAAGCGGACTTGGTCGGCCGACATAATGCTTTAAAAAGTCATCCATCATTTCAAGGTAAGCGGGGTCAACTTTTGCGCGCTCATATTCAGCCGTAAGGTCTTTGATTAAGGGCATCAGCGTTTCAGCAACAAACATGCCGCCAAAGGTGCCAAAGCGCCCCGTATCATCTGGTCCGTTGCGAAGTGAATTTGGTGTTCCACTGTTTGGCTTGCCATTGCTTGGCGTATCGTTACTCATAATGCCTCAATAAAAAATAAGTTATAAAAGGTTTTAACTGGCTGCGCGCATTGTCTCAATGAAATTCTTTATCAGTGCGGCATCCTTTTCACCCGGCGACTTTTCAACACCCGAAGAGACATCAAAAATGGCGGCTTCGGTGAGCGCAACAGCGCTTGCAATGTTGTTTGGGTCAAGGCCGCCAGACAACATGAAACCGCTTGGCGGTGTTGTTTGGTTGAGCAAAGACCAATCAAAGCCAATACCATTGCCACCCGGTAATGCATTGGGCGTGGCATCTGGTGCCTTGGCATCAAACAAAATAATATCGGCAATGTTTTTATATTGGGCAGCGATTTCAACATCGCTTGCCTCGCGTACTTTGATCGCCTTAATAACAGGCAATCCCGTGAGCGCTTTAATCTCGGCGATGCGTTGCGGCGTTTCACTGCCATGAGCTTGGAAGAAATCGGGTTTAACCTTATCTGCCAAGTTAGTAAGCAATTGGTCGTCAGCATTCACAATCAACGCAACTATTTTGGTTTTGCCACGCGCGTGATTGGCCAAGGGCACAGCTTCATCAATCGAAACATTGCGCGGGCTAGGTGGAAAGAAAACCAAGCCGATGTAGTCGCACCTTTCAGCCACCGCCACATCAATCATTTCGATAGATTTTAAACCGCATATTTTTACAGTTGCTGTCACGCCTATAAGCTTTCTAAAATTCGTTGTGCGGCAACTGCGGCATTATCAGCGCCTGTGATCGCACGCCCGATAACCAAAATATCAGCGCCGTTTTCAATCGCCGACTTTGGTGTCGCCACTCTTTTCTGGTCTTGCACATCAACCCCTTGCGGGCGAATGCCAGGCACAACGGTTAGAAAGTCTTTGCCGCAGGCGCTGCGAATAGATTGTAAATCGTGAGGCGAACATACGATGCCATCAATACCGTTGGTTTGAGCAAGTTTGGCAAGGTTGGTTGCATGGGCACAAGTATTTAATTGGGGATTAAATCCAGCAGCTTTAAGGTCGTCGTCATCAAGGCTGGTGAGAATAGTAACGGCAATAAGTTTAGCCCGCCCATCGATCGCATCGCTGGCTGCTTTTAACATCGCAGGTCCACCCGTTGCATGGACGTTGATAATCGCTGGTGCAATTTCAAGCTGCATTAACGCGTTCAATCCATTGGCAACCGTATTGGGAATGTCATGCAATTTTAAATCAAGAAACATCGGCACACCATGGCGCGCCATTTCCATATACCCTGCTTGGCCGTGGGCGTAAAAGAACTCCATCCCAACTTTCAAATACCCCACATAGCCTTTCAAGCTTTGCGCCAAAAAGCTAGCGCGCTCAAGGTCGGGCGTATCGATAGCAACACAAATCGGGTTTTTGATTTCAGGCATATTAAAAACCAACTAAAGGGGTAATAACAAAGACAATTGGCGATGTCTTATCACATCGTTTTCAATTGGTCACGTCAAACAGATTAAATACAAAATAGGTCTGAATCTAAGATATAGATTTTTCATAAACAAAAGCCGCCGCTGCTAAATCTTCCAGCGCTGTGCCGCATGATTTGAACAGGGTGATTTGTGCATCGTTTTCGCGGCCTTTGTGTTTGCCTTGGGCAAGGTCAAAAAGGTCAGCCTGAATATCGCGGTGCGTA
>JAMOMM010000449.1 GCA_027067085.1 Hyphomicrobiales bacterium | reverse complement strand
CTGGAATTGTTGTGTCTACGCTGGTGCACCCAATTTTTTTGGTCATCACAATATGGGCGATTGGTTCTGGACAGTTTTTGCCAATAGAACAAAATTGGTGGGTGGTTTTGGTCTCTGGGACTGGCCTGGCAGTGTTATTAGTTGGCTATGGCGTAACGCTTTTTGCTGGCTGGTTAGCGTTGGGAAAAAGAGGCCTTGGCCAATTGTGGTCAAGCGTATTGGCTATGCCTGTGTATTGGTTGTTGATTTCAGTAGGTGGTTGGTTGGCGTTAAAACAGTTTATTACCCACCCGTTTCATTGGAATAAAACCAAACATGGAATTTCCAAGGTTATCCCTCGTCGCTAAAATCAACATCGCCCGCGCGGACCTTTTGACAGTATGAGCGCTCATCAGGATTTTCAACCGCTTTAGCGATAGCAGCAACAAACTCGTGCATTTCATCTTCACTAATTGTATCAAGTATTTGGTTGATAAGTTCTGGGCGAACATGGGCGCTAGAGATTTTACCATTGCCGAGCGTGACCATAATAGTCGCCATTTGATAATTATCGCTGGTGGCATCGTTTTCGGCAAAAAACAATTCTTTGTTCATCGCCATCAATTCATCATAATAGGTCTCAACCTTATCCGATGTTTCTGCGTTCATATTATCAGGTATCAAGATCATGAACACACTATTGTCTTCATTGATTTTTGCCGTGATATTAAGGTTGCTTAGAAAGGTTTTAAACAATTCCACTGGAGTTGGATGGAATAAGACATACTCAAGCATTTTGCCCTCGGTTAAATATAAAGCACACCAAGCGTGTAAAGCTTTTATATGTGCCTGAATTGCCAGTAACGCAATCACAATTTTGTGCGATTTGCCCCCTTTGCGGTTGTAAGTTTGGAAAATTACCTTAAATGTCCAAAACATGAATGAACAGCCACGCGATATACGAGCCTCATTTGCCCCGATTGATCGGGCAAAGTTTATTGATCCAGACACAACCGCAAAGGGACAAGCACGCGCTATTGTCGGTTTGCATCATCTTGAAACTTTGTGGATCAACACAGGTACTTTGTGCAACATCACCTGTAAGAATTGTTACATAGCTTCATCACCAACCAATGATGATTTGGTATATTTTTCGCTGGATAATGCGGTTTCTTTTTTTGATGAGCTGATCGCATTAAAGTTAGAAACACCAGAAATTGGGTTCACGGGTGGCGAGCCGTTTATGAACCCTCAAATTCTCGAAATTTTAGAGGCCGCGCTTAACCGAGGCTTCAAAGTTTTAGTTTTATCAAATGCCATGCAGCCAATGCAGCGCAAAAGAATTAAACAAGGCCTACTGGAACTCAAAGCTAATTACCCTGACAAATTATCACTCCGCATAAGCTTGGATCATTATACAAAAGCTTTGCACGAAGTTGAACGTGGTGAAAACACGTGGGAAAAAGCTATTGATGGCCTCAATTGGCTAACTGAAAACGAGTTCAGTATGGCGATTGCAGGGCGGACCTGTTGGGGGGAGCTGGATGTTAATGAACGTGCAGGCTATGCAGAGTTAATAAATCAGCATGGCTGGCCCATTGATTCAAACAATCATGGCCAATTGATTCTATTTCCAGAAATGGACGAAAAGGTTGATGTGCCAGAGATAACCACAGCTTGCTGGGGAATATTGGGTAAACAACCAAAAGATGTGATGTGCGCCACAAGCCGTATGGTCGTGCACAGAAAAGGTGCCGATAAGCCAACTGTCTTACCATGTACGTTGCTTCCCTATGATTCTACCTTTGAAATGGGCGAGAAGTTGGCCGATTCTCTCAAGATAAATGGTGGAAATTTCGCCAACGGTGCAGTTAAACTGAATCACCCGCATTGCGCGAAGTTTTGCGTACTTGGTGGTGGAAGTTGTACGGGCTAACCCTTTTTAAACTATGCAATAAATTACCGTTGCAACTTATGAGATAGATAGGCTACATACAACTTGACCTTTTGGTAAATTATATTTTAGGCAATTGTTTGAACCACACAAATCATACATTTGGCATTTCATGTGCAGTTACGGGCGTCGTAGCGATGTCCATCATGGATGCTGTTATTAAGTGGTTGTCTGATGGTTATCCTCTCCATGAAATCGTTTTAGTACGAACTTTGGTTGCGATCGTTCTCACTGGAGTTATGGTCCATTTTGAGGGTGGGCTGGGTTTGCTTAAAACCTCGCGCCCAGGGTTGCATCTATCGCGTGGCGTTTTGGTGGCCATTGCCAACATGTCGTTTTACTTATCGCTCGCAGTCATGCCAATAGCTCAAGCTTCAGGTTTGTTCTTTATCGCCCCTTTGATTATTACAGGGTTGTCGGGACCAATGCTCGGTGAGCGTGTGGGCTGGCGGCGCTGGGTGGCCATTGCCATTGGTTTCCTTGGGGTTATACTTATTTCTGGAGTGGGAACAGGCGTGTTTAATGCCGTGGCATTTTTGCCTGTTGTTGCCGCACTTGCCTATGCGCTGGTTCAAATATTGGCACGAAAAATAGGCAACACGGATAAAGCATCGGTGATGTCGTTCTATATTAGTATTGTGTTTTTATTCATCTCGGGCGCTTTTTGGCTCGTTGCGGGCAATGGCGAATACTTAGGTGTTGGTGGCGAAAGCTTGACCTTTTTGTTGCGGCCTTGGGTCATGCCTAACAATAATGATTTAACGTTAATGTTGATTTGCGGCGTCTTGGTTGCAGCTGCTGGATATTTGTTGAACCAAGCCTATCGAATCAGCATGGCCAACGTTATTGCGCCATTTGAATATGTAGCCCTACCTTTAGCCATTTTATGGGGCTGGTTGTTTTGGCACGAAATGCCTTCACCCCAAACATTTATCGGCATTTTGTTGATCGGCTGCGCGGGGCTTTATGTCTTCATTCGTGAGAGAATGATTATGGCTCGAATGGGTGAAAGTGCTTCGAAAGTTTAAGGCCTTGTTTTTGGTAATTTGAACCAATGCCTTGGCCATAAACTTGTTCAGGCACTTCGGTCAAAGGCTCATAAATCAACCGACCAATTATTTGGCTGTCTTCTAAAATAAATGGAACTTCGTGCGAGCGCACTTCCAGCACCCCGCGAGAGCCTGAACCACCCGATTGACTATCACCAAAACCGGGGTCAAAAAAGCCCGCATAGTGCACGCGAAATTCGCCCACTAAAGGATCAAATGGCACCATTTCAGCCGCATGGGTTGGTGGCACGCGCACGGCTTCTTTTGACGCGAGAATATAAAATTGGTCTGGTTCTAAAATCAAGTTTCCGCGCTGCCAGATCGGTTCCCAGTAATCCAAAACCTCAAGTGCTGCCTTTTTATCAACATCAATAATGCCTGAATGGCGTTTAGCGCGAAAGCCAACGGGTTGGTTTTGGCTTGTGCCATTAAGGTCAACACTTAGAGCAAGGCCATTGCTAACATTGTATGCTCCACCAGTAATCAGTGGTTGGATGTTGTGTAGGTCATGAATGGTTTGATCTTGGGCGGGGTCATTTCCTTGGCGAAAACGAACTTGCGAAAGGCGCGATCCTGTGCGCGCTAAAATAGTAAAGGTGCGCGGTGATATTTCAGCATACAGTGGGCCTTTATATCCATCTGGAATTTTATCAAACTCTTGCGCATAATCAGTAATGACGCGGGTGAAAATATCCAGCCGACCAGTGGAACTTTTAGGGTTTGCCGCTGCACTAACCCCTTGTGGCAGATTCAAGGCTTCAAGCAAGGGCACAATATACACGCACCCCGTTTCCAGCGCCGCGCCGCCATCCTCTAATGATATTTCATGCAATGAAAGCTCATCAAGGCGATCTTGCACCGTGCGCTTTGGGCCAGGCAAGAACGAAGCTCTGACGCGGTATGCTTTCACACCAAGCCGCAAATCCAAACTGGCTGGTTGTATTTGGTCAACATCAAGGCTCTTTTGCGTGGTCAACAGCCCCTCTTCAAAGTACTGGCGCAGTATGTGAGCTGGCAAAATGCCATTTACGGTTTGCTGTGTCATGCCCAGTCAAATTCCTTATTATAAAAACAGGGGGTGCATTGTCGGTGTTTTTCTTTCATAAGGAAAGCCAACGGACAAGCAGTTTTAGTTTAATCGGTGGAAAACTGTCAATATTTCCTCGATTTGGGTGTGGAGGCATCTTTCTAATGTACGAAACAACAACGCGCGATATAAAAGTATCGGTAGAACCACAGTTTTTGGCTGAGCAATCTAAACCGCAAGATAGTTATTTTGTTTGGTCTTATACCATCACAATTGAAAATACTGGCCCTGAAACCGTAAGACTGCGGACGCGGTTTTGGAAAATTACCGATGCAGCAGGGCGCATTCAAGAAGTGCGCGGCGAAGGTGTTGTAGGAGAACAACCCGTTTTGAAACCAGGTGAGAGCTTTGAATATACATCTGGCGCACCACTTGCCACATCATCAGGCTTCATGGTTGGCTCTTACCAAATGGAATCATTTGACGGCAAGCCATTTAATGTTGATATACCAGCTTTCTCACTGGACCAACCGAGCAACAAGAGCGTTGTTCACTAAAGTTTTATATCACTCTAATCGACAATCATTTTAAACTATCAGTTGCCTATTTGTCGCCAATTTTTGGGGGCGAGCAACGCTAAGGATTCCTTTAATGTCTACTCAACGCTTAACGTCAACGCAATTACTTGAAAAACTGATTTCATTTGATAGCACCAGCCGCAATTCAAACTTGCCATTGATTGCTTTTATTCAAGAATATCTTGAAAGGTTTGGGATCAAATCCACCCGCGTTGATTATGAAAAAGACAACAAAACCAATTTATACGCCACCATCGGTCCTGATATTGAAGGCGGGGTTGTGCTTTCTGGCCATACCGATGTTGTGCCTGTAGATGGTCAAGACTGGTCAAATGACCCTTTTGACATGGTAGAGCGTGATGGGCGTTTGTTCGGGCGAGGAGCATGTGACATGAAAGGCTTTATCGCTGTTGTTCTTGCCGCTGTGCCAGATTTTGTTGCTCAAGACCTCAAGCGCCCCATCCATTTCGCCTTTTCTTGCGATGAGGAGGTCGGCTGTACGGGTGTTCGCCCATTGATTGACCACATTATTGATGAACTGCCAAAACCTGGCATGGTTATTGTTGGTGAACCAACAATGATGAAAGTTGTTGATGCTCATAAAGGCGCATGCCGTTTTAAAACAACGGTAACGGGCCATGAGGCGCATTCAAGCTGCACCCATTTGGGTGTGAGTTCTATTTTGGTTGCAGGTGAAATGTTAACTGAAATTAGCGCCATTGCCGAAGACTACCGCCAACGCGGCGACAGTTCAGGGCGCTTTGATCCTCCCTACACCACGGTGCAAGTGGGGATGATTGAAGGAGGAACGGCAAACAATATTATCCCGGGAAAAACCACTTTTGATTGGGAAGCGCGTATGCTGCCAGACCATTCATTAGAAGAACTTACTGATCGGATTGACACGTTTTCTAAAACGCTAGAACCTGCCATGAAAGCGATCAGCGAAAAAGCTGGCATAAGCACCACTGTTGAAAATGCGATTCCCGGGCTTGCCGCTGAAAAAGATTCACCAGCCGAAGTCTTAGCGTTGTTTTTAGCTCAAGCAAATAGCACGGAGGCTGTGTCTTACGGCACCGAAGCAGGATTGTTTCAGCTGGCGGGCATTCCAGCAATTGTTTGCGGTCCCGGCTCAATCGAACAAGCTCATAAAGCAGATGAATATGTTGAAGTAAGCCAAATGCAACAATGTGAAGTCTTTATGCAACGTTTGACGCGCCACTGCACTGCCTAAACATCAATCAATAAAATTGGGTGCATGACTGTTTCACACCGTAGCAGTAACTTAGAAACATTGGCTTGCCGCCGCGCTCTGCGTTCGTGTAGCCCTTGATTTAAAGATATATCAACGAAAAATGCCGAGCTTCATAGCTCGGCATTTTTGTTCTAAACGTGATGTGAACGAGCTTAGCAACAAGATCCTTGCGAAGGCTCGCTAGTCGTGCGTTCCACGCCATTCTTGGTTTCTAGCGGGCTGCGAATGTCTGATCGGCAGCATGGGAATTCTTCGTTTGTGGTCACTTCAATACTGGGCGCAACGGGCACCATTTGATTATCATAAGGTTCGCGTTGCATCAGGTTAAAAGTTTTCTCACACACCGCAATCCGTTCACCGCGCGTAAAGGTGTGACCATCGTCATCGCAAACGCTTTTCCACGGCCCCTTGTAAATAACCGCTTGGTTTTTCTCAATGCTTGGGCCTTCTTTGCCCTTATAGGCCAGCACGGTGACGGAGCGATATTCAATGCCTTCAACAATTTGCCAAGGATCTTGCTCAAATTTGTCAATATTCATGCCGTGGAAACCAGCCATGCCCAACTCTTCAACGAACTCTTTTTCTTGCAACGCGCCCGAAATGCAACCTGACCACAGTTTGCCATCTTTTTTCAAATGTTCGGGAGAAACTTCATCCGACACAATGTCAGAAATCGCAATGCGACCACCCGGTTTTAACACCCGATACATTTCAGCAAACAATTGCTTTTTCTTATCGTCAGAAACCAGATTAAGCACACAGTTCGAAACGATAAGGTCAATCGAATTATCGGCAATCATCGGTTCGCCATTCTGATTGATCTCATCAAGCAATGCTTCAAACTCATCGGCATTGGTAACTGGGTTTTGTTTTAATTTGGCGTCAATTTCATCAAGGTCGGTCTTAAGGTCTTCAATATGCCCGCGCTTGAATTCAACGTTTCCATAGCCAATTTCTTTGGCAATTACAGGTGCATTGGAGCGGGCAAGTTCTAGCATATCCGCTGTCATATCAACACCAATAACACGGCCCGTTTCGCCAACGATTTGGGCTGCAATAAAACAAATTTTGCCGCCACCTGATCCAAGATCAAGCACCACATCGCCTTTGCGGGCATAGCGTGATGGGTCACCGCAACCATAGTCGCGGTCCAAAATTTCTTGCGGAATAATTTTTAGGTATTGCGGATCATAATCTACTGGACAACACAAAATCGCCTCGCGTTCGTTGGCACCTTGTTGATAGCGATCTTGTACTTCGTTTCTAACGTCCATTTTCAGCCGTGCTCCAAATCAGTAAGTATTTTCAAATCGGCATTTGGTCA
>JAMOMM010000448.1 GCA_027067085.1 Hyphomicrobiales bacterium | reverse complement strand
GAATGATTGCAAAACTAGCTGGCATTCCCAAAACAGCAATCGCTGAAGAAGTTAGTGGTGGCTAATTATGAGCTTGGAACAATCTACCAAAAAGCTACGGTATTATAGAGAAAAGCTCATTGCGGAAGCTTGTTTTATATCTGGTTTGACTAATTAGGAGCAATAACATTATGACTAAAATACCCAATATGGAAACAACAATTTTGAGTTTTAAATTTGATCATGAATTTGCTAAACGGTTTCAAAAATTTAGTTTGATTGCTGGCATATTGCTGATTGTGGTTGGCATAGCTGGGGCAATTTTACCTCAAATCATGTCGCTTGTGGTCACCGCGTTTCTTGGCTGGATGCTCATCACTGGTGGCGTGCTGACAGGCTATCTGGCCTTCTTGGGGCGTGGCCGTTCAATGATTGCCTTTTTAAAACCAGTTCTATTGATTGTTACGGGGGCAATGTTTATTTTTTACCCGTTAGCTGGAATGGCAGCCCTTGCTTTGTTGCTGAGTGTCTATCTGTTGCTTGATGCATTTGGTGGATTTGGTCTTGCCTATGACCTTTATCCTATGCGTGGATGGGGCTGGATGGCTTTTAATGGCCTTATGTCTTTTGTTCTGGCAATGGTGCTGTTTATAGGCTGGCCCGTTACATCGCCTTTAATGGTTGGATTATTCATTGGTATCAGCCTGTTTTTTGATGGATTGGCTCTTGTGAGCCTTGGTATTCTGGCTGGCAAAGCAAGAACATAATTTTACCTGATATTGTATTGTTTTTAGACTGTATAAAAGGGAATTTAGGATGTTTGAAATACTATCCAAAAGCAGCGGGAGTTTGCTAGCGATTAAAGCGAGCGGCAAACTGACCGTTCAAGATTATGAGCATACTCTATTGCCAAAACTTGAAGAGTTGTTTGAACAATATAAGCAATTAAAACTGTTCGTAACATTTTCAGAAGATTTCTCTGGATGGGCATCAACCGCAGCGGCTTGGGATGATATGAAAATCGGTTTAGACCATGCTGGTGACTTCGAAAAAATTGCCATGGTTGGTGGTCCAGAGTGGGTTGGCTGGAGTGCAAAACTTTTCAGTATTTTTGTTCACGGTGAAGTTAAGGTATTTCCAATAAAAAATGATACCAAAGCAATGGCTTGGTTAAATGATGGAGGTGAAAGTTAGTATTATGGCTAAAAATAAAATTCTTGTTGGTGTAGATGGATCTGAACACAATAAATTGGTGATAGATAAAGCGGCAGAATTTGCCAAAAGTGAAGAAACTGAAATGTTTCTTGTTCATGCAATTACGCCCCATGCTTTATCGGAACAAGAGCTTGTTTATGCACAAGAGCGATGTGGTTCTGAATTTAGTCGTCGATTGCTTGATAGTGGCCTTCCACCATTCCCTATCGAAGAAAATGATGAGCGTCGTTCGGTTTACCAATATATGCAGGCGCGCGAGGCGTTTAATCAAGTTTATGCTGATGATGTTTTAAAGCGGGCACAAGATCAATTACGAGAAAGGGGAATTGTTAATATCAAAACAATTATTGAAAATGATGAGCCTAGCAATGCGATCCTAAAAACCGCTGAACTGGAAGATGTAGATCTGATTATTATTGGGCGAGGTAATCATAATATCTTAACTGATTTTTTTCTAGGCAGTACAGCTCAAAAAGTATTGCAAAAAACTAAACGTACTGTTTTGACTGTGACATAAAACTGTTATCATGCAGCTACAAACTGCAGGAGACAGGAGAGTTTTTTCCTATGGAATACAAAGACTATTACGACATCATTGGTGTCGAAAAAACGGCTACGGCAGATGAAATTAAAAAAGCGTATCGCAAGTTGGCACGTAAATATCATCCTGACTTGAATAAGGACAAGGAAGCGGAAGAAAAATTTAAGGAAATCGGTGAGGCTAATGATGTTTTAAGCGACCCAGAAAAACGGGCAGCTTATGACGAGTTGGGACAAAACTATCAAGCTGGACAAGACTTTAGACCGCCACCAAATTGGGACCAGGATTTTGAATTTTCTGGCCGTCCTTCAGGGCCTAATGCTCAGCCAGAAGATTTTTCAGATTTTTTTGAAGACTTGTTTGCAAAAGCCCAGCGTCAGCAACATGGCACACAACAACAAGGTGGGCATCGTCAAGCTGACTTTAATGCCAAAGGCCAAGATCATCATGCGCGAATTATCATTGATCTAGATGATAGTTTTACGGGTGCAAAACGCCAAATTACCCTCAAGGTACCTGAATTTGCCCCTGATGGTCACGTGCAGCTTAAACATCGCACTCTTGATGTTTCCATCCCAAAGGGTGTGCGTGAAGGTCAAAATATTAGACTTAAAAAGCAAGGTGCGCCTGGTTATGGCAAAGGTGAGCCAGGTGATCTGTTTCTGGAAATTTCATTTAAGCCGCATAAGTTTTATCACGCTGAAGGTGTTGATCTTTATCTTGATCTGCCTGTTACACCATGGGAAGCTGCGCTTGGTGGAAAAATTAAGGTGCCAACACCTGGCGGAGTGGTAGACTTAAATATTCCAGCCAATTCAAAACAGGGCCGTAAGTTACGCTTAAAAGGAAGGGGCATTCCAGCAAAAGTGCCAGGTGACCTTTTTGTGGTTTTGCAAATTGCGCTCCCCCCTGCCAACGATGAAAAAGCTAAAGAAATTTACGAAACCATGGCTAAAGAGCTTGACTTTAATCCGCGTAGCCATCTGGGGATTGGCCTGTAAAAAGGAAAAACTGATGAATAATGACGTTCTAAATAATCAGGAAACACTGACTTTGGATGATGTTTGTGAAAACTGTGGCCTTAACAAGGAAACAATCATGACATATGTCCAAGAAGGGTTAATAGAAGTAAGCAATGATAGCAGTGGGCATATTTTGTTTTCTCAATTTCATGTCGTTCTCATACAAAAAGCCATCCGACTTGAACGCGATTTACGGTTGAACCCTGCAGGATCGGTTCTTGTTCTTGAGCTCACTGCGCAAATCGATGCGCTAAAAAATAAACTCAAATATTTTGAACGACAAAACCAAGAGTAGATCTGGAATATCGCTTTCAAACTCAAGAAAGAGGCCATTTCCAATTTAATATTTCAGGCATATCTTGACCATGGGTCGTGATATATTTGTTATGGGCGGCCAATTTTTCATTCATGGCCTGCTGGATTTTATTTGCCTGTTTTTTAACTGCGTGGACTTGCTTTACGACATTTAAAACCAAATGGTAACGGTCCATCCCATTACAGACGGCCATATCAAACGGGGTTGTTGTGGTTCCTTCTTCATTATACCCATGCACGTGCAAAGAGTGATGGCATTTGCGTTTATAGGCTAGCCTGTGAATCAATGATGGATAACCATGAAAGGCAAAGATAACGGGCGTATCAGGTGTGAATAATTTGTCAAAATCGTCATCCTCAAGGCCATGAGGGTGATCGTTGGCGGATTGAAGTGTCATCAGATCAACAATATTGATTACGCGTATCTGTAAATCTGGCGCATGCTGTTTTAACAAGCTAACCGCTGCAAGCGTTTCAATTGTTGGCACATCACCACAACAAGCTAAAATAACATCTGGTTTTTGATCTGGCTCTTCAGTTCCAGCCCAATGCCAGATACCAATCCCAGTTTCACAATGTTTAACCGCCTCATCCATGCTTAACCATTGCGGCTCTGGCTGCTTGCCAGCAACAATTACATTAACAAGGTTTTTTGAACTTAGGCATTGATGGGTGACACACAATAAAGTGTTGGCATCGGGGGGTAAATAGACCCGAACGATCTGGGCTTTTTTGTTGACCACATGATTGATAAAGCCTGGATCTTGATGAGAAAAACCGTTGTGATCCTGCCGCCACACATGAGAGGTTAGCAAAATATTGAGCGAAGCAATATCAGCGCGCCAAGGAACCTCGTTGCAAACTTTCAACCATTTTGCGTGCTGGTTAAACATTGAATCGACAATATGTATGAAAGCTTCATAGCATGAAAATAAACCATGACGGCCAGTTAGAAGATACCCCTCCAACCAACCTTGACAAGTGTGCTCTGATAAAATTTCCATGACCCGTCCGTCAGTGGCGAGATTATCATCATAATCATAAATATCTGCCATCCAAACGCGGTCAGTAACATCAAACAATGCTGAAAGACGGTTGGAAGCGGTTTCATCAGGGCCCATAACGCGAAAATTTGCGTTGGGTAGATTTTGCTTCATGACATCACGCAGGTATTGTCCCATTTGACGGGTGGCTTCTGCAATACTGTTTCCAGGTTGTTTAACTGGCACGCTATACTGCCGATGATCTGGCAATAATAAGGGTTTCAGCAATACACCACCATTGGCATGCGGGTTAGCTCCCATGCGTTTTTTACCTTTAGGGGCAAGTGCCGCAATTTCGGGTTTAAGCTTACCATCGTGATCGAAAAGTTCGTGTGGTCGATAGCTCAACATCCAGTCACTCAATATTTTCATATGTGCCGGTGTTGTTACATCAGGGATCGGCATTTGGTGAGCTCGCCAAAAGTCTTCCACTTTAAGACCATCAACCTGTTTGGGGCAGGTCCAGCCTTTAGGGGTTTTTAAAATAATCATGGGCCAACGCGGCATTTCTTTAATGCCTTCGTTTCGGGCTTTTTGTTGAATATTTTTTATATCCGCAATGGCGCAATCAAAGGCTGCTGCTAGTTGTTGGTGAACAGACAAAGGATCGTTGCCTTCAACAAAATATGGCTGATAACCAAAGCCCTTAAACATCGACTCAAGGTCATGTTGCTTAATGCGAGCAAACACGGTTGGGTTGGCAATTTTATATCCGTTGAGATGTAAAACTGGTAAAACAGCGCCATCGCGAGCAGGATTGATAAATTTATTGCTTTGCCAAGCTGCAGCCAACGGTCCCGTTTCAGCTTCGCCATCGCCAACAACACACAAGGCTAATAAATCAGGGTTATCAAAAACGGCGCCAAAGGCATGGGCTAGAGAATAACCCAATTCGCCACCTTCATGAATGGAGCCTGGGGTTTCTGGAGAGCAATGACTGGGCACGCCACCGGGAAAAGAAAACTGTTTGAACAATTTTTTCATTCCTGCCTTATCTTGCGTAATATCGGGATACAATTCGCTGTAGCTACCCTCCATCCACGTACTGGCCACTAATGCAGGTGCGCCGTGCCCTGGACCTGTTACAAAAATTGTGTCCAGATTTTGGTTTTTAATCACTCTGTTCATGTGTGCATAAATTAGATTAAGACCAGGTGTTGTACCCCAGTGCCCAAGGCGGCGTGGCTTGATATGTTGTTTTTCAAGCGGTTTATCGAGCAATGGATTATCCATCAGAAAAATCTGCCCAACGGACAGATAGTTTGCAGCGCGCCACCACGCATGAATTTGTTTAAGCTGATGTTCAGACAGGGCATTTTCGTTAAGTTGATTTGTCATGCTTTATCCTTTTTTATTCGAGCTTTAATCAGCCTAATTATTACTAAGAATGATTTGATCGCCATTTTTAGGAACCGTGGTTTCCCAGTAAAAACGGTCGTTAATCTGCTTTTCTAAAGCTTGAGAAGACTTTGGCTCGCCATGAGTGATAAAGGTTCGTTTGGGTGGGTTTTTAAATCCTCCCAACCAATTTAAGATAGCTTTTTGATCGGCATGGGCAGAGAAGCCACCAATGGTTATGATGCGGGCCTTAACAGGTATTTCTTCACCGAAAATCTTTACGCTTTTAGCGCCATCAACTAAACGACGACCCAATGTGCCTTCGGCTTGAAACCCAGTAATTAAAATTGTATTTTCGCGGCGGCCTAGCCCGTGACGTAAATGGTGCAAGATGCGTCCTGCATTGCACATTCCGCTTGCTGATATGATAATTGCGCCAGAATTAATTGTGTTAAGCGCCATAGATTCTTGTACGGTTTCGGTAAATTTTAGCATCATTTCGTGATTGTGGTTTTTATACCAGTCGGCCAACTCCATACCTTTTTTATCAAACAACTCGATATGATGACGGGTTAGACGGGTGACACTTTGAGCCATGGGGGAATCAAGAAAGACATTGAGGTTTGAAACCTTTTTCTCTTTCGTCAAGCTATAGAGATAATAAATAATTTCCTGTGTCCGCCCAACCGCAAAGGCGGGAATAATGATATTCCCTTTTCCTGGAACAATTGTATCATTGATGGCATCGACCAATTCATCCAGTGAGGGACCAAGGCCTTTATGCTGACGGTCGCCATAAGTTGATTCCACTACCAGATAGTCAGTTTTTTCTATCTGTGTTGGATCGCGTAAAATTGGTCTTCCTGGTTGACCTAAATCGCCAGAAAACACCATTTTTTGTTCGTGCTTGCCTTGTTTAATCCAGATTTCTAAAATTGCAGAACCTAGAATATGACCTGCGTCGCGCATCCGAACTTTGACATTTGTATGTGGTTGATAAATTTCATCATAAGATTGTGGTTTTAATTGCCCCAATGATTTTTCGGCATCGGCAATTGTATATAACGGTTCAATTTGGTTTTCGCGGTTTTTACGTTTACGGTTTTCTCGTTCAGCACCAGATTCATGAATATGAGCGCTATCACGGAGCATAATGCCTAGCAGTTGGGCCGTTGCATCGGTTGTGTAAATTGGCCCTTTAAAGCCATCTCGACACAATTTTGGAATTAAACCGCTGTGATCGATATGGCCATGTGTGAGCACGAGAAAGTCAATTTCATGTGGCTTGAATGAGAAATTTGCACGGTTTTTGGCATCGGCATGCTTACCACCTTGAAACATTCCACAATCAACTAGAAAACGAAAAGATGGTCCCTCAACAAGATAGCACGAACCAGTGACTTCTCCAGCAGCACCTAGAAATGAAATATTAAATTCTGAATGTATCGTCATTTTCTTTACTCCGTGGTAAATTATGAAGGGGTGGATCGGGAATGTGGTTTTGCCTATATAGGTGGAATGCCATGGTAAAAATCATTGATGAATTCAACCGCTTGTTCGGCTGAATCGGTGATCTTAAACAGGTTGATATCGTCCTCGCTGATAAACCCCTCCTGCGCCAAGAATTCAAAACTTACAGCTTTTGACCAATACTCCACACCCATTAAAACAATCGGTAATGGCGGCACTTTTTGGGTTTGAATAAGGGTTAAA
>JAMOMM010000447.1 GCA_027067085.1 Hyphomicrobiales bacterium | reverse complement strand
GTTTCAATCGTTAAACTGTGCAGAGATGATCGCGGTATGATGCGCGGTTCCATATAAGCAAAAGACTGGTGAAGGAGTTCCAAAATCGCTGGGATGTCGGGGCTGTCGCAAGGCACTAAAAACGGAACAGCTTTTTTCATCTACAGTTCACTCCGAATGCTTGTGTTCTTAATTTTCTCAATCTTTTCACACATTGCAGCATTTAAAAAGCACTCAATGTGTTTGCTCCTATCTTAACACGAAGATCGAGAGCTGCTCTATTGGTCAGCCAACGGTTTTGCCGTATAAAAGAAGTGGTTGAGGATTATTGCGTCACTTCGTTCTCAAGTCGCAAGTCATTATCAACATTTCAGATCGACACAGGATTGGCGTATCATGGTCCTTGTCTGACATTTTAAAACAGGCAATCATTATGGAACTAAAATGGCTGAAAGATTTTCTTTGTCTTTGCGATGTCGGTAATTTTCGCGTGGCTGCTGAGCAGCGTTGCGTTTCACAGCCCGCATTTAGTCGTCGTATTCAGTCTCTTGAATCATGGATAGAAGCGCCGCTGTTTGATCGAACATGTCAGCCCTGTCAATTAACTGACGCAGGAAAACTGTTCTTTCCAACAGCGCAAAATATCGTTGATTGCGCCACTTTAAGTAAAAGAGACGTTCAAGCTCTGCTACTAGAAGACAAGGAAAGAATGCGATTTGTCACGCTTTCATCTCTGGCTCATATCTTCATGCCGGGCTGGTTGAAAAGTCTTCAGCACCTCATTGAAGCAAATCAGTTTGTAGTCAAAACCAACTATAATACAATCGATGACTACTTTGATGCTCTGGCAGATAATTCAGTAGATTTTTTTGTCTGTTATGAAAACCCAAACAAAAACCTTCATGCAAATGAGGACGTTTTTACATCTTTAAAATTAGGCGAAGAATCGCTCCTTGCTGTTGTCAGCCCTGATGAAACTGGTGCGCCACGCTATTGGTTGCCCGATGAACCCAAAGAACCAATTGCCTGCTTGCACACTTTGCTCAAAAGTACGCCCTCGCCAATTCGTCAGCATATGGAAAATAATTACAGCAATCTGGTGTTTAAGTCTGTCTATGATTCAACGAGTTCACCAACAATAAAAGCGATGGCCGTGGAAGGGTTTGGTTTGGCATGGATACCTGCTGCAGATATTGCCGATGAATTGGATAGTGGGCAGTTGGTTCGCGCTGCAGAGCCAAAGGACGACATTTTTGTCGACATTAGAATATATCGGTGTAGGAAATTTAGCGAACCGCGGGTTGAGAAATTTTGGCAGGTTTTGCTTGAACATCCGATGGATTGATACAATTTTCGCAATGCAAATTCACATCATGCGCTTTTTGCATGGCTTTTTCTGCAAAACGCATTGGACCGACAATTTTATTCGCCCTAGTCTTTTGGAGGGAGAAAAGGCGGGGTTAAAAATTGCACAAGTTCACTCAAAAATTGCGATACTTTGCTACTTCTTTCAAATAATAAAAATAATCAAAGGGAGTACTATTTCATGAAAATTACAAAACTACTTACATCGGTCGCAACAGCTGGAGCGATTCTGGTGTCTGGTGCTGTTTCTTCTTCTGCTTCTGCAGAAAGCACTTTGGAGACCGTTAAAAAGCGCGGTCATTTACGTTGCCAAGTTGGTCAACCACAACCTGGTTTTTACAATCTAGATTCAAAAGGCAACTGGTATGGCAGTGACGTATCAATCTGTCAGGCTGTAGCTGCGGCTGTTTTTGGTGACAAAACCAAACTGGAAATTCAATCAACCACGTCTGCCAAACGCTTTATCGCGCTTGCAGCTGGTGATTCAGACATGCTGTCACGTACGGCAACATGGACATTGCTACGCGATAGCCAATTGGGTATCGATTTTACCACAGTAAACTTTTATGACGGCCAAGGCTTTATGGTTCGCAAAGACAGCGGCATCAAAAGTGCTATGGACCTAAAAGGTGCAAAAGTTTGCGTTTCAACAGGTACAACAACAGAATTGAATCTTGCTGACTTTAGCCGGACCAATAATCTAAACATCAGCCCCGTTACATTTGAAGATAAAAACGTTCGCAACCAGACTTATGTTAAAGGTGGATGTGATGCGATGACAAATGATAAATCTGGCCTCGCCAGTAACAAGGCTGCTTTTGCAAACCCTGATGAACATATGATTTTGCCTGAAACCATTTCCAAAGAACCTTTGGCCCCTGCTGTAAGACATGGCGACAACCAATGGGCTGATATTGTTAGATGGACAGTCAATGTGATGATTGCAGCTGAAGAAAATGGTGTTACATCAGCGAACGTTGATGATATGCGCACCAATTCTAAAAACCCATCAGTTCGCCGTATGCTTGGCGCTGAAGGAAATCTGAACGAAGGTTTAGGTCTTTCTAAAGATTGGGCTTACAACATCATTAAGCAAGTTGGAAACTACGGCGAAGTGTATGAAAAATACATGGGCGACGGCAAACTTGGTATTGGTATCCCGCGCAAAGGTTCTCAAAATGCGCTTTGGACCAAAGGTGGGCTAATGTACTCACCACCATTCCGTTAAAATCGATCATTGATGCCAGCCCAAAATTTGGGCTGGCATTACTTATTCCTATAGCGATTTTTTTTAAATACTTAAAACGGGGTGATTGTCTTGGCCACTCGCGATAGTAAAGCTGCGTCCGCGCATATCCGACCAAAAGAAGAGTTTAACTTTTTTCAGGATACAAGAGTACGTTCAGCATTTTATCAAATTCTAACCGTATTGATTGTTGGGTGGGGAATTTGGTACTTAATTTCAAACACGACTCATAACCTTGACAGACTGGGTATGAATACGGGGTTTGGCTTTCTTAGTTCAACGGCAGGCTTTGACACTGATTTCAAACTGATTGAATATGAACCTGGTGTTGGTACGTATTGGCGGATTTTTCTTGTTGGCGCGTTAAACACCCTTTTAGTTTCTATTCTGGCCATTATCGCGAGCACCATATTAGGCTTTATTGTTGGCGTTTTGCGATTGTCAAACAATTGGCTGGTTGCAAGATTATCGCTGGTTTATGTGGAACTCGTCCGCAACACACCATTACTACTACAAATCATTTTTTGGTATGTTGGCGTTTTCTCTGTTTTACCGAGAGTGAAAAACAGTTTTGATCTTTCTGGCGGGGCTGGGGTGTTAATTATCAACAACCGAGGACTGTATGGTGGGTGGCCAGTTCCAGGTGATTTATTCTGGATCACTACTGCAACATTTATTGCCAGTGTAATTGGTACTTTCTTTCTTGTTAGATGGGCGCGAAAACGTCGCGACAATTTGGGGCTGCAATTTCCAATAGTAAAAGCGTCTCTGGCTTTGCTGGTTATTCCTTCAACTGTGGTTTTTTTACTCACAGGCTCACCAATGAGCTGGGACATTCCAACTCTTCAAGGCTTTAATTTCGTTGGTGGCTTTACCTTGCCGCCCGCATTTTTAGCACTACTGGTTGCGCTGGTTGCGTATCACGCCGCTCATTTAGCCGAAGCCGTGCGCGCAGGTATTTTGTCGGTAAATCGCGGTCAAACCGATGCGGCAAAGTCAATTGGCCTAAGCCCAAATCGCATTATGTCTCTTGTGGTTATTCCACAAGCAATGCGTTCCATCATGCCACCGATGATTAGCTTGTGGATGAATGTGGTAAAAAACTCGACTTTGGCGGTTGCCATTGGCTATGGCGATCTGGTGGCTTTATTTATGCAAACTGCGCTCAATCAAGCAGGTTATGCGATTGAAATGGTGGGTATGACGATGGCCTTTTATATGACGATAAGTTTGTTAATTTCGTGGGTATTGAACATATACAATAAACGCGTCCAACTGGTGGAGCGCTAATCATGGGTATTGTAAATGCAACAAAAACGCCAGCAAGATCTGCGCCATTGTCTGAAGGCTCTGTTCTTGGTTGGTTGCGGATAAATTTATTTAGTTCAGTCGCCAATACGATCTTAACGGTTGTTGCGCTCTACATCATCTTTTTGCTGGTTAGAGGCATTTGGGTCTGGGGCATT
The DNA here is from genome assembly GCA_027067085.1 of Hyphomicrobiales bacterium. Taxonomy (GTDB): domain Bacteria; phylum Pseudomonadota; class Alphaproteobacteria; order Rhizobiales; family Aestuariivirgaceae; genus JALWJW01. The sequence goes on along the minus strand of JAMOMM010000447.1, from coordinate 3,123 downwards.
CAAGAAGCCGTTTGGAGCGCTGAAAGTCGCCGCGAGTGTTTTAAAATTTCAAAAGAAGGCGCGTGTTGGGCTGGTGTTATAAACTGGTTGGATAGCATTTTCTACGGCCGTTACCCGCGCGAAGAAATTTGGCGGATCAATGTTGGCGGTCTATTGCTGGTTCTGTGGATGGCCCCGTTATGGATACCACGGGTCAAAGGTAAAGTGATTATTGGTTTAACCACGGTATTTCTTTACCCATTCCTTGCTGGGTACTTCTTTTCTGGCGGCGAAAAAGGGATTTTCATGCAGGTTATGGTCAGTGCGGCAATCGTTTGCCTCGTGGCTATTACAATACATGCCGCATTAGGGTTTTTTGCCAATAGTTCGTTGTTGCAATTTCTACTTCGGATAACGGGCGCTGATAAGTCTTCAGAAAAAAACCAGCGCAATGTACTTCTTGGCCTTCTAGCAGCAGCCTTTATTGGAGTTTTTGTTTGGCAAATGAGTTGGCAATTTGAAAGCGTGACTTGGACAAAATGGGGCGGACTGTTTCTAACGTTTGTCATCTCTGGTATCGGCATTGCCTTTGCTTTGCCAGGCGGTATTATTCTGGCATTAGGCCGGCGATCTAAATTACCCGTTATCAAAGTGCTTAGCACAACCTTTATTGAATTGTTCCGCTCGGTGCCATTGATAACCGTGCTGTTTATGGCAACGACAATGTTCCCATTATTTATGCCTGATGGCTTTGCTATAAACAAACTGGTTCAGGTTATCATCGCGGTTTGCCTTTTCAATGCCTGTTATATGGCAGAAGTGGTACGCGCGGGGCTTCAAGCCATACCAAAAGGTCAAGAAGAAGGTGCTTATACCATTGGTCTTGGATATTGGGGAACCATGGGGCTGATTATCATGCCACAGGCTCTTAAAGTGATGATCCCTAATATCGTTGGTAGCTTTATCGGTATTCTAAAAGATACAACTTTGGTTTCAATTATCGGATTGTTTGATATTCTTGGAATGTTACGCGCCATCAGTGAAGATGTGTTCTGGCGCGGACTGCACCATGAGCCGTTATTATTTGGCGCTGCTTTGTTTTTCATCCTTTGTTTTGCGATGTCAAAATACAGCAGACACCTTGAAGCCAAACTCTCAACCGATCACAAAGATTAACCCAGCATTTTGCGCACTAGTAATTTGTACTAAGGACAAGAAAAAATGACCGCTTCTCAAAAACAAGATGCACAAGGTAAGCAAGCAAAACTTGCATCAGCCGCTTCCGCAGAAGTTATGATCCAACTCACCAAGGTCAACAAATGGTATTCAGACTTTCATGTGCTTAAAGATATTGATTTGACCGTCCACAAAGGTGAGCGCATTGTTGTTTGTGGCCCATCTGGCTCTGGTAAATCCACCCTCATCCGCTGCATCAACCATCTTGAGGAACATCAAGAAGGCACCATTGTGGTTGATGGTATTACGCTGGATAAAAACCTCAAAAATATCGACCACATCCGTACCGAAGTTGGCATGGTGTTTCAAAGCTTTAACCTGTTCCCTCACCTGACTATTTTGGAGAACCTAACTCTTGGCCCAATTTGGACGCGTAAAACACCAAAAGCTGAGGCACAAGCCACCGCTATGAAGTATTTAGAGCGGGTTAAAATCCCTGAACAAGCCGACAAGTTTCCGGGCCAGCTATCAGGTGGCCAACAGCAGCGTGTTGCCATCGCGCGTTCCTTGTGTATGAACCCCAAAATCATGCTGTTTGATGAGCCTACATCTGCCCTTGATCCCGAAATGATTAAAGAAGTTCTTGATGTGATGGTCGAACTTGCCGACACGGGCATGACAATGATTGTGGTGACGCACGAAATGGGTTTTGCCAAAACTATTGCTGATCGGGTCATCTTTATGGATGAAGGTGATATTGTTGAAGAAAACGAACCGAATGAGTTTTTCAACAATCCTCAGCACAAACGCACCCAGCTGTTCCTCAGCCAAATTTTATAGCTATTCTCTAAACACTAAATTTGTGAGACGACCTCATGCCCACACGTTTTTTCACCGCCGCTGGCAAATTTTATCGTGGTAACTTACACACCCACTCAACCGGTTCAGACGGGGCACTGGAACCCAAAGAAGTTTGCCGCCGTTATCAGGCCGAGGGCTATGACTTTATTGCGCTGACCGATCATTTTGTTGGTTTGTTTGATTATCCAATCACCGACACAACTGCATTTCGCAATGAGAACTTTACGACGATCCTTGGCGCTGAATTGCACACAGGATCAATGGATAACGGCTATCTCTGGCATCTTTTAGGTGTTGGCTTGCCAACCGATTTTGCGGCACCCGATGCCCCCCATTTTAAGCCAGTAAGAGGGTCAGAATCAGCTGCAAGTATTGCCCAGCGCGCTCGTGAAGCAGGCGCATACGTGACGATTGTTCACCCCCACTGGTCAGGTTTGACCGAAGCAGATGCACGTAGTATTACAGCGGCTCATGCGGTAGAAATTTACAATCACGGCTGTGTTGTCGATAATGATCGCGGCGAAGGTTTTTTAACCCTCGAACATCTGCTCAATGAAGGCCGTCATCTACATATGATCGCGACAGATGATGCTCATTTCCATTCTGCCGATTATTTTGGTGGCTGGGTTATGGTCAAAGCTACGGAAAACTCTCCTGAGGCGCTACTTGCTTCGCTTAAAGCTGGGGAATTTTATTCCACTACGGGCCCGCAAATTAATGACATACGGGTTACTGAAGACAGTGTCGAAGTTGATTGCACGCCTGCCGTGAACATTCTTGTACAGGGGCAAGGTTCGCCTACGGCAAGAGTTGGTGGAGAGTCGCTGACAACTGGAAAAATTCCGCTTGAACGTTTGGCTCATTCTCCTTGGATTCGTATCACAGTTATGGATCGCGCAGGCAAACGAGCATGGTCAAACCCGATTTGGGTTGATAAATAATCTGGTAAACAAATAGCAGCCAGACATTTTTATTCTGCCCTTTTTCATGGACCTTTGATTGATCTGTAGTGTTTTGATATGACTTGCTGTTAACCGCAAGCACCTCACCTGCCATCGTAATATTACGGATATAAATATGCGATATTGGACGTTTTAATTTTTTCCG
>JAMOMM010000446.1 GCA_027067085.1 Hyphomicrobiales bacterium | reverse complement strand
ATGTGTCGAGTGGCGTTGAACCGATTTTTGCCAGTGAATATACACGGAAAATATTGCGACCCGATGGTAGCCATGACCACGAGACAGTTGTGGATTATGCGGTAAGTTTATATCGGCGCAAATTTGGTGAAGAAGTGGAGTTGCCACCTTACTTTGTCAGTGTTGAAGACTTAACGCCAGCTGAGCATTTAGCAATGCAGGGTGCGATGCAAAAGCATGTTGATTCTGCGATTTCAAAAACCATAAATTGTGTGGCTGGAATTTCCTTTGATGATTTTAAACAGATTTATAGCGATGCCTATGAGTTGGGTCTCAAGGGTTGCACAACTTACCGACCGAACGATGTTACTGGCTCGGTGTTAAGTCAAAATGAGAGTGGTGCGCAAAAAGAGCCCGTGGAATCTAATGGTGACATTGTCTATATGAAGCAGCCGTTGGAGCGTGAAACATCGCTGCCAGGAAATACATACAAGTTGAAGTGGCCTGATTCTGCTCATGCTATTTACATTACCGTCAATGACATTGTGCAAAGTGGGCGGCGGCGGCCATTTGAGGTGTTCATAAATTCCAAAAATATGGAACACTATGCGTGGACGGTTGCGTTAACGCGAATGATCTCGGCGGTTTTTCGTCGTGGCGGTGATGTAAGTTTTGTTGTTGAAGAGCTTAAAGCGGTATTTGATCCGCGCGGTGGTCAATGGATGGATGGGGAGTATGTTCCCAGTTTACTCGCGGCCATTGGTGGTATCATTGAACGGCATATGAAAGAGATTGGCTTTTTACGGTCAGCCATAACAGATGATACAGGAATGGTTGAACGTCATACTGATTTGGTCTGCCCTTCGTGCGGTGAGACAAAGGTGGTTTTTCAAGAGGGGTGTAAAACCTGCCATTCTTGCGGATTTTCAAAGTGCGGGTAAATAATTATTGACAGCCAAAATATTATGTTCTACTTTTGTTCTCATGTTGAGGAGAGCATATGATATGAGTATTTTTAGTAATTTACCGAGTAGCTTACCAGGTTTTCGTGATCGTTTTTGGTACTGGAATGGTCTTTCAGGCAAAAAGTACATTCATTCAATATATTCATTGTCAGATTGTCCGCCTCTACCGGGCGCGGTTTATGTCACGGTCCAAAAAACGGCGAATGGTGGTCGCAAGCCGCTTGAAGTTGGACGATTTGGTGATAATTGGGATTATATGGAAGCATTGGTTGCAGATCAGCATTGTGGTTTAGTCAACATTGATGAAATCCATGTTCATTTGTTAGCTCATAGTGATGCAAATGCTGATGAAGTTTTATCAGACCTTGAAGGAACTATTGGCCAGCGCTCAGTCTTTGCAGGTTTTCATGAAGATGCGGTCAACCTAATTGGACAACCACCAGTACGGCTTATGCCTAATGTGACTGATAAATCGTGGCAAGCAGAGATGTTTGACTTTCAACCTTGTGAGAATATTGACACTTATGACAAAGCACTCGCAAGCGCTTGAAGGTTTTTGTCTTCAACTTTGAGTTCATTTAAGTGGTCGGCAGTCGATAAAATATATTCCCTGCAATCTCCTGATTGACCACGACCTTGGCGAATAAATTTGAGCTGTTCGTCAAGGCCCAATTGACCAGCATATTGCTTGTGAGAAGTATCAACGCGGTAGGTTAAAGCATTGACCGTTTGGTCTTTCTCACCTGCTAATTGTATGGATACAATTTCTTCGAGATAAACGGTTGTCACTTGCTCGCGGGCGCGTAAATAATCAACGGTGTGCTGCCAATGACTTTCATCAACTTGGAATGCAATGCCTTTACATAAATCAGATTGGTCAAGTTGGTCCAATCCAAATACCAGCCCAGGCTTTTCTGGTGTGCCGCGATGGACATGTGAGTACACACAAAGAGAACGCGAGAACCCTCTTAATGTTGCCTGTGCAGAGTGGGTAAACTCAAATCCTGGTCGCCACATTAATGAGCCATAGCCAAAGACCCAACGGGTTTGGTTGATGGTGTTCATTCTTTCTCACTTATATGGCCACGACCAAAGTCAGGCGCATCGGTGTCTTGGCCCGCTTCAATAATGTTATTTCTGGTTTCTTTTGAGCGCGTAAAAAGGTCGAACAACGCATCGCCATCAGACCAGCGAATTGAACGTTGCAGGGCACTCAAGTCTTCAGAAAAGCGCCCGAGCATTTCAAGAACCGCTTCTTTGTTGGTCAAAAACACATCGCGCCACATGGTTGGATCAGAAGCTGCAATTCGGGTGAAATCGCGGAAGCCGCCAGCAGAAAATTTAATCACTTCTGATTGGGTAACATCTTCAAGGTCAGAGGCTGTTGATACAATGGAGTAGGCGATTAAGTGAGGTAAATGGCTGGTGATTGCCAGAACGCTATCATGGTGTTTGGCCGACATGACCTCAACAGAAGACCCTAAAGCCTTCCAAAATTTTTCGAGCAACTCAACGCTTTCAATTGATGCTGATTCAACGGGTGTTAAAATGCACCAACGGTCTTGAAACAGTTCGGCAAAACCACTTTCTGGTCCAGATTTTTCTGAACCTGCAATAGGGTGGGCAGGAACAAAATTAACATTGTCAGGTAAGTGTGGTTCTATTGCTGCAATGACAGCTTGTTTAACCGAACCAACATCGGTCATTGTTGCGCCTGCTTTTAAAACGGGGGCGATCTCTTTGGTGATTGATTCCATGGCACCCACGGGTGCGCAAATAATGATTAAATCGGCACCTTGCGCCGCGCTGGCTGCGCTGTCATGAATGCTATCGACAAAACCGATTTTTTTGGCAATTTGCCGTGTTTCTTCGCTGCGGGCATAGCCAGAAATGTGCTTGGCTAATCCACCCCTTTTAACCGCATGGCCAATGGATGACCCAATCAAGCCCAGACCAATCAAGCAAATTGTATCGTAAATTGGTTTGGTATTAGGCATTGCCTTGGTCTTTCATAAATGAACTTAAAACAGCCACAAGTCTTTCATTGGCTTCTTGGCTGCCGATGGTTATGCGCAGTGCATCAGGTAAACCGTAAGCCCCCATGGCGCGTACGATTAGACCGTTGTTCCCAAGGTACTCATCGGCTTGTGCAGCATTGCCTTTGCCAAAGTGAATTAAAATGAAATTTCCAACACTGGGCGTTACTTTGATTCCAATTTCTTCAAGTTTTGTGGTCAACCATGCCAACCATTTGGTGTTATGGGCGATTGCTTTGTCGATGTGCTCAACGTCTTTCATTGCCTCAACACCTGCTGCGATTGCGGCAGCGTTGACGTTAAATGGGCCGCGCACACGGTTGATAACATCGGCAATTTGCGGTGGGCAATAAGCCCAACCCAAACGCAAACCAGCAAGCCCGTAAATTTTGGAAAAAGTACGGGTCATGACCACATTTTGATTTGTGGCAACAAGCTCAATGCCAGCTTCATAATCGTTGGCGGTGACATATTCAGCATATGCCGCATCCAAGACCAAAAGGCAGTCTTTCGGCATTGCTTGTTGCAGTCGTTTGACTTCATCAAATGGAAGGTAAGTCCCCGTTGGATTGTTTGGATTGGCCAAAAAGATGATGCGGGTTTTGTCCGTGATTTTGGCAATGATCTCATCGACATTGGCAGTGTAGTCAACTTCATCGGCAATGACTGGCGTTGCCCCATTTGCCATGATGGCAATTGGATAAACCAAAAATCCGTGGCGAGTATAGATTGCTTCATCGCCTGTGCCTAAATAAGCGCCAGAAATAAGCTCAAGCAATTCATCAGAACCAGAACCGCAAACGATGTTTTCTGGGTTTAACCCATAACGGTCGCCAATTGCATTGCGCAATGCCGTAGCGGAGCCATCAGGATATAATTGCAAATCAGCCGATAGGCTTTTGAAAGCTGCGATAGCTTTTGGACTGGCACCAAGAGGAGTTTCATTTGATGATAATTTATAAATTTCACCATTAAATGTTGTGTTGCTTTTGCCAGGAACATACGGGCTGATGTCCATAATGCCCGGTTGTGCAACAGGGCCTTTAACAGAAGAGTTGGTCATTATTAAACCTCGAATGGACTGGGATAACGGCCCAATACCTTTAACGCAAGGTTTGGGTTGGAGTTGATTAGGCCTATTAACGGGCTTTGGCCAATTGATAGGAAACCGGGCAAGCTGGTCAGACAATGACCATCGATGGTTTTTGTTTCCCAAAGTGGAGCGGGCACAAAGTCTCGTGGCAGGCGACCTTTGGTCATCACTAACGTTTCATCATCGCCAGTGGGAACAGCAGGAATGCGGCCAACCAAAATGATATGATTTGTTTTGTCATTGCTGGTAAACGGTAAGGTGAGGATCACATCGATGTCGGAAAATTCTGACGAGGTCATATGATCGAGCCACTTTGTATCGGCCAGAAATGCGCAAAGCTCAAAGGTGGTTTTGGCCATTGAGTTTAAGGCCGTTTTGACTTTGGCATAGGTTTTTTGTGGAAATTCAACGAAATGTTCGCTCAGCACTTTTGTGGCAGCAGGATCGTTGGCTATTTCTGAAGTGATATTGATTTGGACGGGGGCTTGGGAAAGTGTTGATTTGCAAATGATGCTTCGCCAGAGCTTTACCATTAGATCGGTTGGTACAACACCTTGGTTTTGCTCATCCAATCGGCGAAAGATTAATGCCTCACGCGCAGGACGAAGGGGCATAAATTTATCGGTTCCTTCTTGAATTTTTGCTAAGCGCACCTGATCGACGACTTGAAACCGACGTTTAACCAGTGCCAATAGCTCATCGTCAATCGCATCGATTTCACGACGAACGTCTTCAAGATCAATTTTTTTGATTGTTTGTTGGTCCATAATTAATTTCTAAAATTTGCGCCGCCCACTGTCCTTTAAAGGACACTAGACATGAAACCCGCTAAAATCAAAATTTTTCCGCTTTATTGTGGTTTGGGCTTAGGTGCGCGACACTGGCGGGAACGCCAATGACTTGTGGTTTTAGTTTTGGTAAACGCACTTTTGCAGTGCTGCGCGAAGATACGGAATAAATTTGTTTGGTCGCTTCGACGATTAAAACCCCACTGAGCCCGGGTGATACCCACATTCCAGCGCGCTCTATTGCTGTTGCTGATTGCAAAATAAATCGCTTTTGTGAGGGAGGAATAAATACTGCATTTGACCATGCGGTTGGAACAAAATTGGCCTCACGAAGATATTTGGTAATCTGGTTCTTTGAAAAAGGCCTCCCGTGGCCAAATGGGGTTTTATCTACTCTGGCCCACATGCCTGTGCGATTTGGCAAAACGAGAATGATTTTACCTTGGCCAGACATGACACGCCACACCTCGTTCAACATATCAGGTAAGCGGTGAGAAAGCTCTGCGCAGTGAGTAAGCAGGGCAAAATCTATACAGCTATCTTCTAATGGCAGCGTGCTTGTATCAACCATTGCCGTTTTGCTGGCTTGGGCATAGGGCCAATGTGTTGCGCCCAAACGCGCTGGCATGAAGTTGAAAATGTCGGGGGTGTTTTTGTGGTATCTATCGAGATAGGGAAGGGAGTAACCCAGCCCCATCATTGTGGCACCATTAAACGGCTGGCTGTGTTGTGCGAGACGAAGAGAGATAAGTCGGCGCGCAGTTTGGCCAAGTTTTGTCGTGTAAAAAGTGCCTAGATCGACAACATCCATAAAGGTGCCTTAAAAGATCAGCGTAAATTATCAAGCGATTCTAGCACCTTGGTGTAAAAATGCCAGTGTATTAAGTTACCATAGTTGCTAAACTATGACTGTTGCCATTGTGCCAAGGCATCTAAACCCAATAATTGCTCATAAGTTTGGCGCGGGCGAATTACAGCAAATTTTTCGTTATTGACCAATACTTCAGGGATTAGCAAACGGGTGTTGTAGGTGCCTGATTGAACAGCGCCATAAGCACCAGCGGTCATAACTACGATTAAATCACCTTGTTTTACTTCGGCAATTTTTACACCGCGGTTTAAATAATCACCGGTTTCGCAGACGGGGCCAACAATATCTGCGGTAAACTCATCATGGTCATCTTGTGGTTTTGCAACGGTTTTGATTTGATGAAAAGCATCATAGAGAGTTGGACGAATGAGGTCGTTCATTGCAGCATCCACAATAACGAAGTTTTTCTCATCGCCATGTTTGACATGAATAACACGGGTTACGAGAATGCCAGCATTGGCCGCGATCATACGGCCAGGTTCCATCACATATTTGCAGTTTAGTTTGCCTAAGGTTTCTTTGACCATGTCTGCGTATTCTTGCGGGTGAGGCGGGATGTCGTTTGATCCGCGATAAGGAACGCCCAAGCCACCGCCTAAATCAACGTGTGAAATGGTATGCCCATCTGCGCGCAATCGTTCGACTAAATCAGCCATCAGTTCATAAGATTTTCGAAACGGGGCTAAATCTGTGATTTGCGATCCAATATGCATATCAACGCCTGCAATCTTTATGTTGGGTAGTTTGGCGGCGCGGGCATAGACCTCTTGGGCCTTTAGGTAGGGGATGCCGAACTTATTTTCAGCTTTGCCTGTGGTTATTTTCTCGTGCGTGCCTGCATCAACATCAGGGTTGATGCGCAGTGAAACGGTGGCGGTTTCCCCCATGCGGGTCGCAACAGCACTTAAAAGATCTAATTCGGGTTCTGATTCGACGTTGAAACAAGAAATGCCCTCTCGTAATGCTAATGACATTTCTTGGGCAGTTTTACCTACGCCAGAAAATACAATACGATCACCTTTAACGCCAAGCGCAAGGACGCGGCGCAGTTCGCCTTCTGAAACCACATCAAAGCCTGCGCCTTGATCGGCAAGGGTTTTTAAGACGGCCTGATTTGAATTGGCTTTGATGGCGTAACAAATCATGTGATCTGTGCCTTCAAAAGCTTTATCTAAGACTTCAAAATGGCGCACCAAAGTGGCGGTTGAATAGCAATAGAACGGCGTTCCAACATCTTCTGCCAAAGTTTGAAGGTTTACATCTTCGGCATGCATAACGCCGTTTATATAATCAAAATGGTGCATGAGGTTATGTCTCGGCGAATTTTAAATTGTAATGAAAGGTTTGGCCTATTCAATTAGGCCATCAAGGACGGTTTTTTCGTCTTTAACTTCAGGAGTGTCTTGTTTTTTGACACCTGGTGGTAATTCTGGGCGACCATTAACGCCGCAGGCAGAT
>JAMOMM010000445.1 GCA_027067085.1 Hyphomicrobiales bacterium | reverse complement strand
ATGAAGAGGGTAAATTTGCAGATGGTTTTAAATCGCCATTAGAGCGAATTTGCATAAAGGTAAACTTTGAGCCATCTCCGCCCATCATCATTCCACGCATGCCGCCCATCATGCCACGCCCGCCAGAGCCTTTTGGTGCTTTGCCATCGCTAATCAAGAATATTTCTTTGCCATCGCTGACATCAACAATAATTTCTGCACGCTCAGCTGACCCCAAATAAATCCGTGTCATTTCTATAGGACTTTCAAGCAAACCACCATCGCTGCCTATTTGATGAAAGGGGCGATTGTCGCTAAAGCCAAGGTTATAGAAACTACTGTTTGAACCGTTGAGAATGCGCAAGCGAACTTTTTTTGTCGTTGCTTGGAAAAATGGCGTAATCGCACCATTAGTAACTGGAATGTTTCCTTTCATCCCCACCATTATGTCATGCATGGATGAGGCATAAATGAAAGAACCATCGCGGTTAAAAGCGCGTTCTTGTAGAATCACGGGAATATCATCAACGCCATATGTGTTGGGTAGTGCAAGACCTTTACTTTCCTCATCTTCAACAATCAACATACCAGCCAACCCGCGCCAAACCTGCTCGCCAGTTTTTTCATGGGTGTGAGAATGATACCAAAAGGTCGAGGCTTTTTGCTTAACGGTAAATTCTGGTGACCATGTGGTGCCAGGCGCAACGGTTTGATGGGGACCACCGTCTGCTTTTGCAGGCAAATGTAATCCGTGCCAATGCAAAGTGGTCACTTCGCCAATATTGTTGGTCACATTCAAGCGAACTTTCTCGCCATCTCGTAATTTCAAAGTTGAGCCAAGGTAAGAAGCGTTAATGCCAAATGTTGGGGTTTTATAGCCTTTAAAAAACTCATGCGTACCACTTTGCATGTTCAAGTCATAATGGCGAACGCCGTCTTTCATCTCACCTTCAAGCAGGGCAGGGATCGGCAAAGCAGTTGGCTCATTGCCTGCTGCAATGGTTTGTTCACCCATTAGTTTATAACCAGCGACAGCCGTGACTGCACTAAGGGCAACGCCCCCCGTTAGGTATTGTAAAAATTTACGACGTTGCATTGCATTTCCTTTTGTTTTTATATTTTGATATTTAAACCTTACCCCTTCCACTAACAGGAAGCGCAAGGGTAATTACATTAAACTATCTCCATGATATACCTATTACGGCTATATTCACTTTTTCTGTCGCTCAGGGGGCAAGCATGTCTGAAGTTTTTAATGTTACTTTATTAGGTACTGGTTGCCCAGCCGTTAGCACCACCCGTTATGGCGCGGCAACTTTAGTACAGGCAGGTGAGCAAAACATTCTGATTGATGTGGGATCGGGCGTTACCCAGCGCTTGGTCGCTGCGGGTTTAAATGGCGCAGATATTGACGCGGTGCTTATTACCCATATGCACTCAGATCACTTGATTGATTTTTACCAATTCATCATTTCCTCGTGGCACCAAAGCCGTACCAAACCGCAAAAAGTATATGGCCCCAAAGGTATCAAAAAGTTTATCAAAGAAACAATGGCCGTTTGGGATGATGAACGAAATTTACGTATTGAGTTTGAGCAACGCACCAGCACCACGGCGCTAAAAATCGAAGTGGTTGAGTTTGATAGCCAAGCCCCGATTATTCAAACCGAGCATCTCACAGTAAAACCAATCCAAGTTATGCACGAGCCCGTGGACCCTGCCTATGGTTTTTCTTTTGAGGCCGCTGGTAAAAAAGTAATTCTAAGCGGTGATACGCGCTATTGCGACAATTTGATTGAACAGTCAAAAGGTGCCGACCTATTGATCCATGAAGTCTTTGTTCATGGCTGCATGGAAGTAACAGGCACACGTTCAGCCCAAGGGCTAAAGGCGGTTGAATCTTATCACACACTATCCGATGAAGTTGGTAAAATTGCCACCAAAGCCAATGTAAAAGCCCTAGCACTCACCCATATTGTCCCGCCCGATGCCGACCGCGCCCAATTGATAGCCCAAGCTAAAGCTGATTTTGCTGGCCCTGTTATTGTCGGTGAAGATTTAATGCGGTTTGATTTGGTCAACCGCCAAGTTCATCATGGCGAAACAGCATTCTCGTTTTAAAACTGAGTTGATCGCTCAAGTTTTTCGTCATCCCCGACGGTGTGGGCGTAGCCCATCGCCAGATCAGGGATCCAGCGTTAGAAGTGGCGCAGCCTCTTTGTTTTATTCCATTTTAAATGCGCCTGTCGGCAACATGTTGCGCTGGATTCCAGATCAGCGTTCCAGCTTTGCTGTCACTAGAGCGTTTCATGTTTTGTTTGAATCACAAACACTGCATGAAACGCAAGATTATCAATACCTTAAGCTGGTCGGTCTGGTTCAATTTAAACCAGACCGACTCTAGTCTGGAATGACGAGTATTATTGAAATCTAGAGGTGACTAAGTGCTTTTGCAAAAACTTCAAGCGCGTCGTGCCCCTTGGGAGTGACATCATAAACCCCGCGCGATACCCGCTCAAACCAGCCATAATGATTGGCTTGCAAAATACCAGATGCCCGCTCAACGCCCGTGGCCGCTCGCAGATCAGCCAGCTTCGTTGGCCCGTTAGCCGTAATGAATTTCAAGCACCGCAAACCATCTTGGCGATACGCCGTAATAATTGGCTGGCGTGTTGAGCCACCTGCATTGGGATCGCCAACGCGACTTTCAAACTCGCGCAACAATCGCCCCTCGCGCTTTTTGTTTTTGCGCGGCACATAAGGTTTTGGATCCAAATGAACCTCCACCATATCATTACCTTTTTTGCGAAAATGAACACTCATTAAGCCAACACCAAGGCGGCGACACAGCTTTAAAACCTCTTTGCGGCTGTTCTTCCACAAACTATTGCGCGCACCATCCTTAACCGCTGCAAAAGCCAAATAAACATTGTCACTCATCGCAAGGCGATCAACACCCTGTAAAATCAACGGCAACGTAAAGCCCGTTTTAAGTTCCACAATAACTGGCGCCTCATCACCGCGCCGCCCTACAACATCACAAGCACAAACTTCTGCTTTCACCTCATACCCCTGTTTTTCAAGGTAGGCTTTAATCGGCGGGTATAGGTCAGTTTCTTTCACAGTTTCTTTCAATGGGGATGCCGTTGGTTTTTTGTGAGAATCATTTGTACTTATCCGCAGTGTAAACCAAAGGCACCAACGGCATAACATCAATCAACGGCTGGAATAGCACCCATTGATCCCGTCATCCCTGTGCTTGTGAATCCGTCATCCCTGTGCTTGTCACAGGGATCCATGCCTCATCATTTGAAAAAGCCGACTAATTTTATGCTTTAGGCAAATTGGATGGAATGGATTCCTGTGACGAACACAGGAATGACGGGGAAAGAAGGTAAATACCTAGCTTTGTTCATTCAATTGATTGATGTACTATCGGTAAAACAATCTTGACATTCCACCGCGCTCATGGTGTTTCGGCAATGAGAGTTTAGCGAGAGTTTAGCTGATATTATTTTGTGAAAAAGGGTGTGTGATGAGCATTGCATTTACGTTTCCGGGGCAAGGTAGCCAAAAGGTTGGCATGGGCAAAGAATTGGCCGAAAGTTTTCCAGCCGCAAAAGCTGTATTTGATGAAGTCAATGATGCGCTCGATCAAAAATTAACAGTGCTTATGTGGGATGGCCCTGCGCAAGATTTACAACTCACCGAAAATGCTCAACCTGCAATCATGGCCGTATCCATGGCTGTGGTTCGCGTGCTCGATCAAGAATTTGGCATCACCGTTGAAAATACCGCAAAGTTTGTTGCTGGTCATTCATTGGGCGAATATTCGGCTCTTGCTGCGGCGGGCACTTTCTCGTTGGCTGATACGGCTCGCTTACTTAAAATTCGTGGTCGCGCCATGCAAGCAGCAACCCCTGTTGGTACGGGCGCAATGGCAGCATTGTTGGGGCTGGATTTTGATGCAGCAGTTGAAGTTGCTAACGAGGCCGCCAAAGGTGGTGATGCCGATGATGTCTGCCAAGCTGCAAATGACAATGCGCCCGGCCAAGTTGTGGTTTCAGGTTCAAAAGCAGCGGTTGAACGCGCTTGTATAATAGCCAAAGAAAAAGGTGCCAAGCGGGCCATTATGTTGCCCGTATCTGCGCCTTTCCACTGTTCGCTCATGGTGCCAGCAGCGGACGCGATGGCAGAAGCTTTAGCCAATGTTGAAATGCTAGCGCCAAAAGTGCCCCTCGTGGCCAATGTCTCAACCAATCAATTGATCGACCCCATCAAAATCAGCCGAAGTCTTGTTACCCAAGTGACAGGCACCGTGCGCTGGCGCGAAAGCGTTGGCAAAATGGCTGACGATGGTATCACCACATTTTTGGAATTAGGCGCAGGAAAAGTGCTCACTGGCATGGTGCGCCGCAATGCGCCAGATGCAAAAGGTTTGGCCATTGGCATGCCCGATGATTTCGCAAAAGTTACAGAAGAATTGCAAAAGAACTAAAAGGATAACCCATGTTTGATCTCACAGGAAAATGCGCACTGATAACAGGCGCGACAGGCGGCCTTGGCGCACAAATCGCAACGGCTTTGCACGGGCAGGGCGCAACAGTAGCCTTGTCTGGCACCCGCGAAAATGTGCTGAACGATCTTAAAGACAAACTGGGCGATCGCGCCTTTGTTGTGCCTGCAAACTTATCAGAACCAGAAAGCGTTGAAAAACTCGTACCCGCCGCAATCCAAGCCATGGGCACCATCGATATTTTGGTCAACAATGCTGGCATTACCCGCGATAATCTTTCCATGCGTATGAAGGATGAAGAATGGGCTAGCGTTATTGATGTAAACCTCACTGCTGCGTTTCGTTTATCACGCGCTTGCTTGCGTACCATGATGAAAAAACGCCATGGCCGCATCATCAACATCACCTCAATTGTCGGTGTTACGGGCAACCCAGGTCAAGCAAACTATGCAGCAGCAAAAGCTGGTATGATCGGCATGACAAAATCATTGGCCCAAGAACTTGCCACCCGCGGCATCACTGCTAACTGCATTGCTCCTGGCTTTATCGAAAGCCCAATGACCGATGAATTAAACGAAAAGCAAAAAGAAGCTATTTTAAAAAGTGTCCCAGCTGGCAAGCTTGGCGTTGCCGATGATATTGCCGCCGCAGCGGTTTATTTGGCCAGTGATGAAGCCTCATATATGACAGGCCAAACCATGCACATTAACGGCGGCATGGCGATGATTTAATTTTGATCTAATCAGTATCCAACCGTGACGTAACGCCCTTTTCTATCTTGCCTACATGTTCTAGTATTCGAAACAATAAAGATTCTACGAGAAGAACTGGAAGGTGTGGGTATGAAAAGTTTGTTGATTGCTGGTGGGTTATTGGCCGTAAGTTTTAGCCTTGGTGCAAGTTCAGGCACTGCATCGGCTGTCGGTATTTGTAAGTGTGACAGCAAAACAGGTTTTGAAACTGCTTGCTTACCGATTTGCAAACAAGCTAACGAAAAGATGAGTTTTTTTAGGCCTGCAGTTTATTTTGGCAACGACAAAAAAACCAATGCCGATAAAACGCCACTCAATGGTACTTCTATGAAGTTCTTGTTTTTGGCTGATCCATCGCGGGCTGGTATGGAATCTTTCCGTAAGTATTTGGAAAAACATCGTAAAGTCGCTGAAACAGAATTTAAGAAAATGAAACGGGCATATTTGCGCGGTCATGTTGGACCAGAAGAATTTAAGCAGGCAGAAAAGTTGCGTGATGAAGCTTTGGTCAATTACTATCATGGTATGCGGGCCTATCTGACAACTCCTAGCCCTCGTCCAACGTCTCAATAACATTTTAAGGCAAACATTTATGGCATTAGTGTCGATGACGGGATTTGCCCGCCAAGAAGGAACGCTCGATCAACATAGCTGGGTTTATGAGGTCAAAAGCGTCAACGGAAAAAATCTCGACATTCGCTCGCGCTTGCCACATGGCAATGAAGCGCTTGATGTTGAAATCAAAAAACTGGCGGCTAAGTATTTTCGCCGTGGGAACTTTCAACTTAACCTTCAACTGGCGCGTGAGCATGGCCAAACGGCATTGGCGGTTAATGAAGAAGCGCTGGAAGCCATTTTAAAGATTGCCGAACCCATTCAAAAGCGTTTGGGAGATCGCCCGATTGCAGTGGAAACGTTGCTTGGTCTTCGCGGTGTTTTAGAAATGGCCGAACCGCAAGAAGATGATGACGTAAAACAATTGCGCCATGATGCCTTGATAGAGAGCATCAAAGCCGTTTTTAAAGACCTTGCCGAAATGCGTTCGGCCGAGGGCGCGCGGATGGAAACGGTGATTGTCGAGCAAATCAACACGATTGAGGCACTCACCAAAGCGGCACGTGACTGCCCAGACCGCCAACCCGAAACCATTAAAGCACGGTTTAAAGAAAACATCGAAAAATTATTAGAAGCCAGCGATCAATTTGACCCTGATCGTTTGCATGCCGAAGCGATATTGATCGCCACGCGCGCCGATGTGCAAGAAGAACTAGATCGCTTGTTTGCTCATGTGGAAGCCGCCCGCGAATTACTTTTGTCAAAAGATGCAGTGGGACGTAAGTTTGACTTTTTGGCACAAGAGTTTAACCGTGAAGCCAATACACTTTGCTCAAAAGCATCATCCAAAGAATTATCTCGAATCGGCTTGGAGCTTAAAACCACCATCGATCAATTGCGTGAGCAAATACAAAATATCGAATAGATTTTAATTGAGTAGACATCACATGAACGACAATTCTAAAATCAGTGATCCATCGCGCCGCGGTCTTGTGCTGGTTCTTTCATCACCTTCAGGGGCAGGCAAGTCCACATTGGCAAAACACCTGCTTAATAGTGACGATCAAATTCAAATGTCTATTTCGGTTACCACGCGCCCGCCACGGCCAGGTGAAATTGACGGCAAAGATTACCACTTTATTTCGCTCGACAAATTCAAATCCATGGCCGCCAATGACGAATTGCTTGAGCATGCCATGGTGTTTGATAATGGTTATGGTACGCCGCGCCAACCAGTTGAAGATTGGCTAGCATCTGGTCAAGATGTGTTGTTTGACATTGACTGGCAGGGCACCCAACAAGTGCATGAAAAATTACGCGAAGATTTAGTGCGGGTTTTTGTCTTGCCACCATCAGCAAAAGAATTACATGACCGCCTGTTTAATCGC
>JAMOMM010000444.1 GCA_027067085.1 Hyphomicrobiales bacterium | reverse complement strand
TGAATGACGGTAACTCCAAGGCTTTCAAAGCGTTCAACAGAATCATGTGGGGCGATGCCCGCAATAACCCCTTTTACGTGATCGTTTACTTTGGCAAAATTGACTTTAGGTTTTTGGGCTTTTATGCCAAATGGTTCACCCGTTGAAAACGCATGGGCGTGTTTTGCTGCTGCTAATAATGCTTTTGAGGGCACACAGCCTGTATTCAAACAATCCCCACCCATTTCAGCTTTTTCGATCAAGACAACGTGTTCACCAAAGCTAGCAGCTGCCGCGGCAACACTTAGACCGCCAGAACCAGCGCCAATAACGCAAATATCACAAAAAATAGTGTTTGAAGTTTTAGGCATACAATAATCCTATACCAATATTTAAAATGAGGGCGAAACAAATCTTAAAGCTCAAGACGCTGAAGCTTTGGCACGAGCTTTCCAATGTTTGATCGCAAAGGGGATAAGCGAAACAAAGCCAAGCGCTGCAAATGCTGCTAAAAGCTGTAGAGTTATCAATGATGAGGCATCTACACTAAAGATGCAATTTTCTGCGCCCTTTTCTGTCACACAAGCCTCAAAAATTTCTTTTTGCTTATCGATAACACTGCCCAAACCAGAACCGAGTAATGCAATTGCAAAGGTGCCAGGGATAATACCTAAAAACGTTGTCACCACATAGGTACGCATTTTCACGTTGAACAATGCTGGCGCTATATTGATTAGCCAAAATGGAAAAACCGGCACAAGGCGCAAGAACATCATATAACTAAAAGCATCGTCATTAAATCCATCTGATAGCTTTTTCACAAATGGTCCAGCTTTCTGGGTTAAAAACGCCCCCAATGATGATCGAGCGATCATAAAAACGAAAACAGCACCAGAGGTAGCCGCAAAAATAGTGACGGATCCAGCCACAAGCCAACCAAACAAAAAGCCACCCATTAATGTCAACAAAGCACCGCCCGGTAAGGACAAAGCAGTGGTGAGGGTGTAAATCCCTGTATAAGCCAGAACAGCGAGAACAAAGTTTTCTGAGACGTAATTTGTTAGAAAATCTCTGTGTTCGGCAAAAGCGGTCAACGTTAAATGCTTATGCAAGCCAAACGAAAAGGCTGTACCAACCGCGATGGCCAGAGCAATGAGCGGCAACCAGCGTTTAAGAGAGAATTTTTCTTTTAATTTACTTTTACTGTCGCCATTTTTAGTTTTCGTCATCAACGTTCCCAGTTTTTCAGTCATTTGGCCTCTAGAGTCTTGCTGGCTTAGCTTTGAACCAAAAAGACTTATCTAAAGTACTGATAATTCTGCGTTTCATGCAGCGTTTGTGATTTAAACACCGCATGAAATGCTTTAATTGTCGTTATAGTGCTAAAATTTGTGCGTTTTTGTCTACCTTCGCGACCAGCCTCATTCAAAGTACATCATATATTGGGGCGCAAAGTTAAGCTTGCCTCACTGCTTTGTGATGATAATTCAGCCCCTGTGACGAATTTGTTAAAAACAGTACAAGAGATTGGCGTAGATGTTATTGACTTTGCAACGGTTTTTCCTGTATATGCCAGCTTCGAATTCAGATGTTGTGCAACTTGATGGGAATAAGCCCTTTGTGCAGCATTAT
This sequence comes from Hyphomicrobiales bacterium, assembly GCA_027067085.1. GTDB lineage: Bacteria > Pseudomonadota > Alphaproteobacteria > Rhizobiales > Aestuariivirgaceae > JALWJW01. The sequence goes on along the minus strand of JAMOMM010000444.1, from coordinate 5,596 downwards.
TGCCCAATCTTGGAGTCTTTGCGATGAAACGCACTTTTCAACCTTCTAACCTTGTCCGCAAACGCCGTCATGGTTTTCGCTCACGTATGGCTACAAAAGCTGGTCGTCGCGTGATAACACGTCGTCGCCAAAAAGGCCGTGCGCGTCTTTCTGCGTAATCAACACTTTTTAGCGGAGGTTTCATGCAACGCATAAAACGCCGCAAATACTTTTTAGCTGCCGCGCGTGCTGTAACCATCAGAACGCGCGGCGTTGTTATGCAAGCACGCAAACGTGATGACGACGGGCCAGCACGAGCTGGTTTTACTGTTACCAAAAAGCTCGGCAATGCGGTTTATCGAAATCGTTGCCGCCGCCGCCTTAAAGAGGCTGTACGCCTTGCATTACCGCAAAAAGTTCGCAACGGTTGCGATTATGTGTTTATTGGTCGAGCAATGACCAAAGACAGGTCTTTCAAAGAATTGCAATCTGATGTAATTTTCGCTGTTGAAAAGTTCCATAATCAAATAAACAATAACTCCAAATTACAAACAAACTAACAGTTTGACGTTTTAGGAAGGCAGACTTCAGTCCCATGCAACACGATAGCAAAAACCTCATCCTCGCCATTGTGCTTTCCCTCGGTATTTTTGTTGTCTGGAAAGTCTTTGTCATCGATCCGCAAATGGAGCGAAAACAACAAGCTCAAACTGAACTTGCTAAAAAGAACCCACAAGCAAACGGTGTGGCAAACGGTGTGGCAAACGGTGGAACAAATGGTGAGATTGCCCCTGGAACACCACAAGCGCCAGGTTCTGCAATGCCTAACATTCCAACGGGTATCGTTCCCGCAGATGTTGCTCTTTCAAAAACCAAACGCATCAAAATCAACACTGAAAAACTTGATGGAACAATCAACCTAACTGGTGCGCTGTTTGATGATCTTCGTTTGAAGGATTATAAAGAGACTATCAAAAAGGACAGCCCAATCATCACACTGTTGGCTCCCAATGGCACTAAGCACGGCTTTTTTGCTGAGCAAGGTTGGCAGCCAGCTTCAGGACAAAACATTAAAGTCCCAACCAGCAAAACCGTCTGGTCCGTTTCTGGCAATGATACTTTAACAAGTGACAACCCTGTAACGCTGACATGGAACAATGGTTCAGGTCTTACTTTTAAACGCACGATTTCAGTAGATCAAAACTATATGTTTGCGATCAAGCAAGAAGTAACCAACAATAGTTCTAATCTGGTTTCGCTATTTCCTTATGCACGCGTTCAACGCCAAGAAATTCCCAAGCTTCAAGGTGTGTTTGTTATTCACGAAGGCCTTATTGGCGCTCTGGGTGAAGATGTTCCTGAACTTGATTATAGCGACGCTCGCGATGGCGAAAAAGTAGAAGCCAAATCAACAGGTGGTTGGCTCGGCATCACCGACAAGTATTGGGCGGTTGCGACAGTTCCTGACCAGAAAAAAGAATTTTTTGGCGTTATGAAACATTTCCCAAATGGCACACGTGATGCGTTCCAAGTTCATTATGTTAGCGAAAAACCAATTTCAATTGCTCCAGGTGCCACGTCATCTTATTCAAACCATCTGTTTGCGGGCGCAAAAGTTGTTAACACGCTCAAAGCTTATGAAGATAAACTAGGCATATTGAAATTCAGTAATCTGGTTGATTGGGGCTGGTTCTATTTCCTCACCAAACCAATGTTCGTTTTGCTGCACGCTATTCAAAGTGTTGTCGGCAACTTCGGTATTGCTATTTTGTTAATCACATTGATTGTTAAGGCCGCATTCTTTCCGATTGCCAATAAGTCATACAAATCTATGGCGCAAATGAAAAAGCTTCAACCAAAAATGGCTGAACTAAAAGAGCGCTATAAAGAGGATCGCCAAGAGCTGCAAAAGCAAACCATGGCGCTTTATAAAAAAGAAAAAGTTTCGCCCGTGGCTGGTTGTTTGCCAATGTTACTGCAAATTCCCGTTTTCTTTTCGCTCTACAAAGTATTGTTCGTGACCATCGAAATGCGTCATGCACCATTTTATCTTTGGATTAAAGATCTCTCAGCAGCTGACCCAACCTCGATCTTTAACTTGTTTGGTCTTTTGCCATACACACCACCTGCGATTATGATGATCGGCGTTTTGCCACTGATTATGGGTGTTACAATGTGGATCCAAATGAAATTGAATCCAGCGCCAACAGATCCAATTCAAGCGCAGATGTTCAACATTATGCCTATTGCCTTTACCTTTATGCTCGGCACATTCCCTGCTGGTTTGGTACTGTATTGGGCATGGAACAACTTCTTGTCGATCATTCAGCAATACACCATCATGAGACAACAAGGCGTTGACATCACCTTGATGGACAACATCCTCGACGGCCTCCCTAGCTTTTTGAAAAAGAAGAAGTCAAAATAGTGAGTATCGTTGATTTTAGCGAAGAGGAACTAGAACGGGGCCGTTTGCTGTTTGCCAACGAAACCCGTTTTATGATGGGTGTTGTTAAGCTTGACCAACTACCCGAAGTTTTTGACACTGAGGTGGCCTTTGCTGGCCGCTCTAATGTTGGCAAGTCTTCTTTGCTTAACGCCTTAACGGGTTGCAAAGATATTGCTCGAACCTCAAACACGCCAGGTCGCACGCGCGAATTAAACTACTTCCTCATCACCGATGATGTCGCCATTGTTGATATGCCAGGCTACGGTTATGCTAAGGCGAGTAAATCATTGGTTGCGGGTTGGCAGCGTTTGGTAAAAAAATATCTTGTTGGTCGCCCGGGGCTACGCCGTGTGTTTGTCCTCATCGATGCGCGCCATGGTATTAAGAAAACTGATATTCCAACGCTGGAAATGCTCGACACGACCGCTGTAAATTATCAAATTGTGTTGACAAAAGCTGATAAAATTTTAGCTCCAGAGCGCGAAAAAGTGCTCAAAGAAACAATTGAGATTATTTCAAAACATCCTGCGGCTCACCCGCATGTGCATTTAACCTCAAGCGCTAAAAACATCGGTATTGCTGAACTGCGGGCTGAGATTTGTAATTTATCGTTATCGTAACTAGTCAATTTTTGCGAAAAGTTTTGGCCTTAGCCAAGATTGCGTTATAAGTGCGCGTAACTACATTTAACCAATGTTGAGCAAATATGGCTAAGAAAAACAAAACCAACGAACAAACGCCTTTGAACCTCTCTCCTAAAGAGATTACCCGCGTATTATCAGATGCATTGCCGTTTATGCAACGCTATGCGGGTGAAACTGTTGTGGTGAAGTATGGCGGGCACGCCATGGGCGATGAGACTTTATCACGCCAATTTGCATCCGACATTGTGCAGCTAAAACTATCAGGCATCAATCCGATTGTGGTTCATGGCGGTGGGCCGCAAATTGGAGCTATGCTTGACCGTTTGAACATTAAATCTGAGTTCAAAGACGGTTTGCGCGTAACCTGTGAGAAAACCATCGAAGTGGTTGAGATGGTACTATCAGGATCCATCAATAAAAAAGTCGTTTCAAACATTCAACGCGCAGGTGGGCGCGGCATTGGCATTTCTGGCAAAGATGGTAATTTGGTCATTGCTTCAAAGCTTCAACGCACACAAAAAGACCCACAATCAAACATTGAAAGCGCAATTGAATTGGGCTTTGTTGGCGAACCTGCCCACGTCAACCCAGAGCTATTGGAAACTATTTTAGCCAGTGATGCCATACCTGTTATTGCCCCGGTTGCCATTTCAGTCGACGGTGATACCTATAACGTTAACGCTGATACTTTTGCTGGCGCTATTGCAGAAGCCATGAAAGCCAAACGTTTATTACTTTTGACCGATGTTAAAGGCGTGCTTGATAAGCAAGGCGCACTCATTCCAGAAATGAGCTTAGAAGATATTTCAAGTCTGATAGAGGATGGAACTATTTCAGGTGGCATGATCCCTAAAATTGAAAGCTGCGCCTCTGTTGTTAAAGGCGGTGTTGAAGGTGTTATTATTCTTGATGGTCGCCAGTCCCATGCTGTACTGCTTGAACTGTTTACCCCCCACGGCATTGGGACACGGATTAGCTAGACTATTGCAGGTTTGATTTATTTCGCAAATGCAACCTGAAACAAAACAATTTCAATACCTTGAACTGCTCTTTCTGGTTCAAAGTAAACCAGAAGGACTCTAATGAATACCCAAACCCACAAAGATGATTTTTCCCATGTTGAAACTTGGGTATTTGATCTTGATAACACGCTATATTCTCCAGACTGCAAACTGTTCGATCAGATCGATGAGAAGATGGGTATGTTTATTGCTGATCGTTTATCAGTTGATCGTGTTGAGGCACGGCGCATTCAAAAAGACTTTTTCTTTCGTTATGGCACAACGCTTGCTGGCCTAATGAATGAACACAACATTGCCCCTGATGATTTTTTGCCGTTTGTTCATGATATTGACCGCTCGATCATTCCAGCCGATGATGCGTTGAATAACGCCATTGCTGCGCTGCCCGGTAAAAAATATATTTGTACCAACGGTACGGTTTCGCATGCTGATGCAACACTTGCAGAAATTGGTATTGGCCATCATTTTGAAGACATTTTCGACATCAAAACATTTGGCTATGAACCAAAGCCAGCAAAAATTGCCTATGATGCAATGTTGGAACTGGCGGGTTTTAACCCTCAAAAAGCTGCGATGTTTGAAGACATTGCCCGCAATCTTGAAGTGCCTCATGATATGGGTATGAAAACGGTGCTCATCACCGCGCAGGACAATGTTGACGGTGCGATGATTAACCGTCTTAACGGCGACGATAAAGGTGCCCATTATGTGCACCATACAACCAACAATATTTCTCAATTTTTAAGTCACATTACACTTTAAAGGAACTACCATGAGCCACGCAGAGCTACAGAGCGTCATTGATGCCGCATTTGATGACCGTGCTAATATTTCAACATCTACGTCAGGCCAAGTGCGCGAAGCTGTAAACGCGGCTCTTAATTTACTCGATAGCGGGCAAGCTCGCGTTGCTGAAAAGGTTGATGGTATTTGGCAGGTCAATCAATGGCTCAAAAAAGCTGTTCTACTTTCTTTTAGCCTAAATGATATGTCTGTGATTGAAGGTGGCCCGGGCAACGGAACATGGTGGGATAAAGTGCCGTCAAAATTTGATGGCTGGGATGAAAACCGTTTCCGTGAAGCAGGGTTTCGCGCTGTACCAGGTTGTGTGGTTCGCCACTCAGCCCACATCGCCAAGAACGCGATCTTAATGCCGTCATTTGTAAACTTGGGTGCCTATGTTGGTGAAGGCACCATGGTCGACACATGGGTGACCGTGGGTTCATGCGCGCAAATTGGCAAGAACGTTCATCTTTCAGGCGGCGTTGGTATTGGCGGGGTTTTAGAACCGTTGCAAGCTGGCCCCGTTATCATCGAAGATAACTGCTTTATTGGTGCGCGCTCTGAAGTTGTTGAAGGCGTTCGGGTTTGTGAAGGTTCGGTTATTTCAATGGGTGTGTTTATTGGCCAATCAACAAAAATCGTTAATCGCGCCACAGGTGAAGTTCACTATGGTGAAGTCCCGCCCTATTCTGTTGTTGTGTCAGGCTCTATGCCCGGCA
>JAMOMM010000443.1 GCA_027067085.1 Hyphomicrobiales bacterium | reverse complement strand
CTTTGCTAGATGAGCCAACCAGCGGATTAGACCCAATTTCACGCCACGAATTTTACGATATTGTTGATGATTTAGCTGCGGGTGGCACCGCTGTTTTATTATCCTCACATGCTTTAACTGATCTGGAAACCCGCACTGATAAAGTTGCCATTATGAGTAAAGGCCTCCTTGTTGCCAATAATAGTCTGGCACAATTGCGCCAACAAGCCCATTTGCCAATCCGGTTGGATATAACAGCCAGCGCGAAAGCTATAGAGCACATTTCAACCAATATTGGCGGGACACGAGTAAACGGGAAATCTGTATTTTTAACCTGTCAACCAGATGAAAAACTGGCCAAGCTGAAACAGATTATGTCCCTTGGCAACGAAATTCATGATGTCGACATCACTCCAGCCAGTCTTGAAGAATTGTACCGTTATTATAGCAACCAGCAAAGGGAGGGTTTGTAATGTCTATCCTCACCATCGCGCGCTTAGAACTATTATTGGCACGGCGCAATATGTGGGTTGCAACATCTGTTATTTTAATGGGCTTATTCACCACAGTCTTAACCCTTGCTGGTGGCGCACCAACAGGAACGCTGGGCGTTGATCCGTTAATCATCGCCGTCACCTCAATCACAACCTTATCAGTGTATCTGATTCCATTGATTGGCCTGCTGCTTTCATTTGATGCAATCTCAGGTGAAACAGAGCGAGGCACACTAGCCCTTGGTTTAACTTATCCCATATCTCGGGGCGAAATTTTATTAGGCAAATTCATTGCCCATATCTGTGTGCTGGGGTTTGCCATCGCCATTGGCTTATGTCTGACAGCAGGCTTAACTATTTGGCAGTATGGTATAAACGGCCTATCATTTACCCCCCTAATTAAATTATTTGCAACTTCACTCGCATTAGGTGCCGCATTTTTAGGCATAGGTTACCTAGTATCGAGCCTTGTGCGCCAAACTGGCGTAGCCTCGGGTATTGTCATTATCATCTGGTTAGTTTGTGTCGTTTTATACGACCTTGGCCTGCTGGGCGCGCTAGTAGCCGACAACGGCGGGTATTTCACCAAATCAATTTTTCCATGGTTGCTGGTGGCCAATCCTGCCGATGCATTCCGATTAATAAATATGCCAGATGTCTCGGTGTCTGTTTTAGCTTCTGGCATAGGAGCAACAGCTGGCGCAACGGGAATAACAGAGCAACTGCTCTCATTGCTGTTGTGGCCTGTACTGGCATTATTTGCCGCTTGGACCGTTTTTAGAAGGGTAGAACCATGAAATACATAACCCCCATTATCATCTTGTTTCTCCTTACAGGATGTAAACAGAAACAAACTGTACAACTATTACCTGATCCAGTCGCTTTAACCAAAGAAGCTGCTGGACATTATTGCCAAATGGAAATTCTTGGGCACAAGGGGCCAAAAGCACAAGTGCATTTAGAAGGCATGCTGGCTCCACTGTGGTTCTCGCAAGTTCGAGATGGCTTGGCATACATGAAATCACCCGAAAGAGATGGCAAAGTTCTTGTCCTTTATGTCAATGATATGGGCCGCGCCATCAGCTGGACGCAACCTGGTGAGAAAAACTGGATTAAAGCCAAAGATGCCTATTTTGTTGTCGGATCAAATGCAATAGGCGGCATGGGCGCTCCTGAAGTTGTGCCGTTTGCCAGCCAGAACGATGCAAAAAAGTTTGCTAGTGAGCGTGGGGGCAAAGTTATGCGTCTTGATAAAATTCCAATGGATGCAGTTCTTGCACCAATAAAATTAAGTTCCAATATTTTGGAGACAAATAAATGATAAACCGTAGACGTGCTTTAACAATTTTAGCTGGCGTAGCAGCTCTGCCTGCATTGGGTGTAAAAGCCCAAGCAAACACCGCCCGTTGGAGCGGCGTTGCCTTAGGTGCCAAAGTCCAGATTGTATTGGATCATCCAAATGCAAAGCAATTAATAGCAAAGGCTGTCGATGAAATTCACCGCCTTGAAGCTATTTTCAGCCTATACAAACCAAACAGCCAATTATCACATTTAAACCGTGATGGTGTGTTGATAGCACCAGCGTTAGATATGGTTGAATTGTTTTCAATTTGCACGCAATTGCACGCACGTACCAAAGGTGCTTTTGATCCAACCGTCCAAACTTTATGGGCACTTTATGCTCAACAAATAAGCGCAGGAACAACCCCAACCGCTCAACAAATTACACAAGCTTTAGCAATAACAGGCTGGCAACATGTAAACTATGCTGCCGATAAAATATCATTCAACCGACCTGATGTAAAAATCACCCTAAATGGTATCGCCCAAGGGTTTATCGCCGATAAAATTACCAACCTTTTCAGACGCCAAGGCATAAAAAGCGCATTGATAAACACGGGTGAAATTTCAGCTATAGGCAACGGGCCAAATGGTCGAGCCTGGCCAGTAAAACTGGGCCACAAAGACGGGCAAAGCCTGCCACTTAGCAATATGTCCATTGCAACATCGTCACCACTGGGCACAACTTTTGACACAGGAAAATCAACGGGCAAATCAATTGGCCACATTATTGACCCGCGCGATGGACACCCCAAAAACCTGTGGTCACAAATCAGTGTTATAACCCAAAGCGCGGCGCAAGCTGATGGACTATCAACAGCATTTTGCCTAATGAGCAAACCTGAAATAACCGCAGTAAAAGAACATGAACAAGTATTTTTAAGCTAGCGCACGTCACGGTTTAATGGATTCAAGTGTTTACGGATAAGCATGAAGCAAAGCTTATAAAATAAGCTCGTTCACGTCAGACACTAGAGCGTTTCATGTTTTGTTTGAATCACAAACAGGACATGAAACGCCGTAGTTTCAATCACTTAAATAGGTCGTTCTAGGTCAATGAAAACATGAATGACTCTAGCGACCACGCTTGAATTGAAAACTGACCGCTTTCACGTGCATCAATTTGTTCTGGATATAAAAGATCGCTACGTTTTGAAAACCGCTGCAAACCAATCGGCCTCAAAGTTGAATACCCATAGACACCCGCTGCCCCGACCAACCCTAACCCGCCAGCTTTTAACAAAAATAAACGCCTATTCATTGGCCCAACGCTCCTTATTGGCTTTTCTGTTTATAGGCTTGATTTATCTGGTTTTGCTTGTCTTGAATGTCCTGAGGCCAAGTGCTTTTGATATAAGATAGGACGGCAATAATTTCTTTGTCAGAAAGAGTGTCTTTAAACATCGGCATATCACTTTTAAAGTCTGGCCCCGCAAATGTCGCTAAACCAAATTTGGTTAATTCGAATAGTAATTGATCCGCATGGTGCCATGTATGGCCCGATTTATCGTGCGGCGGTGCTGGCATCATGCCTGCTTCATTACGGCTCTTCCAATTGGATTGACCTTCAAGCTTTGCTCCGTGGCAAGATAAACAGCTCTGTTCATAAATAGTTTTCCCGAGCAAAACCACAGCTTTGTCATTTGGGGATAAACTTATGACTGTCTGTTTTTCGTAAACAAAATAAAACACCAGAGCAATGGTGCTAAAAAACAGAAACAGCGCAGCAACAATCATCAGCGGGCGTTTATTATTTTTGGGTTTTAACTTTAACAACAGATTTTCCATTCTTGTGTTCAACAGACATTACATATTCAGCAATTGCGCTAAGATCTTGGTCACTGAGATAACTCGTTCCATCAGTCACCACCTCACCCATAGACCCACCAAACGCATCACCATCAGGTTTAGTTCCGGTACGCAGAGCAAACACAATATCTTTTTTGGTCCACTTGTTTTTCAACAGTGCTGTTGCTGTAATCGGAGGTACTTTTTCACCATCTGGACCATTTGCATTACCATTAAGCTCATGCCCATAATCTTTCCCACCCAGCAAATTTTGAGGGGTATGACATGCAGCACAATGAGTTGGTCCCTTAGCTAAAAAAGCGCCACGGTTCCATTCCTTTGACATCTCTGGATTTGGTTTGTAGCGCTCATCTTTAAAAAACAGCTTTTTCCACGCTGTTAACAAAAATCGATATTGAAATGGAAACTTCAAATCATGTTCTGGAACTTTAATGTCAACAGGAGGAACAGTTTGAAATGCAGCCCAAAGGTCAGCAATATCTTGGTTTGAAAGAGATGTATAATTGGGATAAAGGAAAACAGGATAATAATTTTCTCCCTTCGGGTTTATGCCGTGGGTTAATGCATTAGAAAAATCGGTTAAGCTCCAGTTCCCAATACCATTTTTTTTATCTGTGGTTATGTTAGGGGCATAAAAAGTGCCAAAGGGTGTCTTCAGCGGGCCACCGCCAGCAAGGACTGGTCCTTTTGTTTTTGCATTCGTATGACAAGCAAAGCAACCAGATGCCCGCGCAAGGTAAGCCCCGCGCGAAACATCACCTTCAATACCAGCAAAATCCCTTTGCTGATAACTTATTGGCCAGAACAAATATGTTGCCAACCCCAAACCACTTACGGCGCCAATTGAAGCGACTGCAAGAAACGTTTTTTTTATATTCATTGTTAAATTTCTCTTTGTTGGTAATTGGCAGTTTTGATCTTACTTTTTCTTTTTACGAAACTTTGTATGGCAAGCGCTGCACGTTTGAGCGACTTTTTGAAACGATGCCATTGGCGGTAATTTCGTCAACATTTCAACTTGCTCTTTGATGCTTTTGGCTGAGCCACCTGCGCCCATGCCTTGACTTCCCCCACCCATCATAGTGGTTTTCTTTTGACCCATCATGGCACCAGAACCCATACTTGTTTTTTTCTGGCCGTTGGTGGCCATGCGGTCATTTCCCGCGTTGGCTTTAAGTGCTGATGCATAAGATTTTAGCTCATCTGAAATGTGTTTAAACTCAGCCCAATTTTGCCAAATCGCCGGCAATGCTTCACTTGGATCTTTCACAGGTTCTTCAGGGAATAATTTGGGGATTCGACTTCCCGCATGGCTTTCAATTATAGAAGCAGCATCGCGAACTGCCTGTGCATCGTACTTAACTTTGCCACTAAAAATTGCCGCCAATGACTTTTGAGCCTTACCAATATTGCTCATTAAATCCATTCTTTCTTTCACAATACCTTTAGCTCCTCCGTGAGCAAAGGCTGCAAATGAAAACCCTGCGATGCCTGTAAGAACGACTGCTGTAAGTATCGAGTTTGTTTTGATATTTTTCATCATTTTTCCTTTAATTAATTCCATTGGCCCGCTGAAGCGCGCGCACATAAATTACAATTTTTTGAATCTCATCAGGTTTGACCTGAGGTTGAGCGGGCATATTGCCAAAACGCCAGTGATGGGCACGAACACCCTGCATGGCCGCAATAACAAATGCCTGATCGCCATGGTGATCTGGTCTGTAAATTGGATTGATAAACGGTGGTCCCTGCCCCGTTCCAGCTGCATTTTTCCCGTGACATGCAAGGCAATTTTTTTCAAACAGCGTTTTCCCCTCTAGCGCAACAGATGAAAGATCAGGAACTTTTACTGTCACCGCTTGGGTCTTATCGGTATCGCTAGTGAGTTGATTAAAAACCATGAATGCGCCGAATGCAAAGAACCCCAGCACAAAATATTTCGGGATATTTGAAGATGTCGATTTGTTAGCCATTTCATCTACCCCCAATCAACCAACCAACTCGGCGGCAGCCAAGTCGTTTAATATGTTTGCTTGATGACCATGTTTTCTAACGTTAGCCCCCAAGAACTGAGACAGCGCCGTTTTTACAGATTTTAACTGCCTGATTTTTTGATTCACATCAGATAAGCGCTGTTGAGCAATTTGTGTCGCCTGCTCATGATTTGCTTGCGGTTTCTCGTAAAGTTCAAGAAGCTTTAAGCAGTCTTTGACAGAAAAGCCCAGCTTACGCGCGCGGCGTAAAAAACATAGTCTTTCTAAGCTAGTTTTATCAAAAACACGGTAGCCATTTGCTTGGCGCAAAGGTCTAATCAAACCCATGTCTTCATAGTAACGTATGGTTTTTATGGGCAAACCACTAACCCGTGATACTTCACCGATATTCATTTTTTCTTCCCAGAACGCTGGGCACAAAGGCCCTGCAATTAAAGTTTAATAGGTCTACTTAACTTCGCATTTTCGTGAGAAAACACGCGTTGGACATACTAAAAGTTAACTCTTGGGAGGATGAAATAGTGAATGTGCTCGTGCAGTGTAAGTTGAACGCATCGAGCGAAATGGCAAGCGATCAATAAAACCAAATACGCTAAAGACAAAAACATCGCGCGAAAGAACACCCGTCATACACGTAGATGGTGGGCATGTTTGTGCACACGTTTTTTTACAGTCTTTTTTCTGTTTCTGGTGCTGATTATTCGCCTGCTTTATAGAGCGTGAAATTTGTTCGAAATCTGCTGTTGTTTTGACAGAGTCTACTTGCGCAGGTGTAAAGGCAACAGCACCAGTTGTCTCAAAACTTGAATGAGCATTTGCAGCCGACGACATACCAGCAATCAGCATAGCAAAAAGCATTAGTCCAAAAATTTGCGCTGTATTTTTCAAAAACTTCTTCACGTTTGCTCTTATTAAAGATTGGTCGAATCAATCAACCTGTAGATCAATCTTGTCAGAAAATTATTAATGATTGCAATCATTATTGTTTAAAGGCCGCTCGTTTTAACTTTAAGTCAACCAAACTCAATTGGATTTCTTCTCTGCGTCTTTCAACATTTGTGCAAATTGCTCTTGCGACAGTGCACCTGGATACAGTTTTTGCGACGCAATAAACGCTGGTGTCCCATTAATGCCTAACAGTTGTCCAATTTGGAGGTTCTTAGCAATTGCCTGGGCAATCGCTGGGCTTTTCATATCTTTTTTAAGGCGATCAATATCAACGCCGGCAGCACCAAGAAGTTTATAAATTTTGTTTTCGCTCAAACGCCCTTTTGCAGCAATCAAAGCAAAATGAGCTTGTTGGTACTTTCCTTGCATTTTTGCAGCTAAGGCCGCTGTAGATGCCAACTTTGAAGATGCACCTAAGATTGGAAATTCCTTCAGGATAACCTTAACGTTACCATTTTCTTTAAGTGCTTTTTTGACCAATGGTCCCATCTGCTTACAAAACGGACAATTATAATCAGAAAACTCATAAATGATTGTCGTTCCGTTTGGATTTCCCATAACGCCACCGCCATCGCCATTTTCTAATTCAAAAATAACCGACTGTAAGTTTTCAGAAAATTTATTTGCAGTTTGAGACTTTTGTTTTTCATCCAAAATTTGCGACATC
>JAMOMM010000442.1 GCA_027067085.1 Hyphomicrobiales bacterium | reverse complement strand
TGCCAAAAATCATCACTGGCACATAAAGCGGCAGCACCAACAATGAAACAAGCAAGCCGCCACGGCGTAAACCAACAGTTACAGCGGCCCCCAAGCTGGCAAGAAATGACAACCCGATAGAACCAAGCATCATTGCCCCCATCAATGGAAACACCAACGCCGAATCAAGGTTTAATAAAAAGCCAAGTAACGGTGCCATAATCGCCAATGGCAAACCTGATGTCAGCCAATGGGCCAATGATTTAGCCGCCGCCACAATCTCAAGCGGCATCGCCCCCATCGCCAAAACTTCAAGCGAGCCATCTTCATAGTCAGCGCTGTAAATACGATCAGCTGACAATAACACAGACAATAACAACGCAATCCACAAACCACCCGGCGCGATGCGTTGCAATAGTGTCTGGTCAGGGCCAATGCCAAGAGGAAACAACACCACGACAGTTAAAAAGAAGCCCACCGCCGTACCAACACCGCCACCTTGGCGCCATGCCAACACGAGGTCTCGTTTTAACAGAGCCATAAACGACTTCATGCCAAATCCTCCAGCAAATCATCTGCATCTAATGCTGGCAAAGTAGCAAAGTCAAAAACCTTTGCATCATCCATACCCAGATCGATGTGAGTCGTTGCAATAATGATTCCACCTGTATCAAGATGTTGACGCATAAGCACTTGTAATTGACCAACTGATTTTTTGTCCAAACCAACCGTTGGCTCATCCAACAACCAAATCGGACGCTTAATCATCGCAAGACGACCAAGTGCCAAACGCCGTTTTTGCCCCGCCGACAATAACGCTGAGGATAGATCGGCCAATGGCTCCATAGAAAACGCCTCAAGCGCTGCCAAAATTTCGTTCTCAACGCCGCTGGCACCAAAAAAATCTGCCCAAAACTGTAGATTTTCCGCAACTGACAATGCGGGTTTAAAAGCCTCTTGATGAGCAATGAAATGACAAAACTGTGCCAAAGGCACATCATCTTGACCACCAATCAACTCAAATTCACCCTGTGCAGGATCATTTAATCCAGCAATCATTCTAAGCAAGCTAGTCTTACCCGCACCATTAGGCCCACGCAGTTCAAGCATACCGCCAGATTCAACGGAAAAGTCAAGTCCATCAAACACTTGACGCCCACCGCGCTCACAACTCAAAGCTTTACCAGTTAATTTCATGCCCACGATGTACATCATCCAATTGACGAGATCAAACGAACTATCCAATAGCAGGCACTAGCAACTGCGACAAAAAGGTATTACAAGTGCGCCGTAAATACAAAACCCATAAGAAGTTCAGGAGTCGATACGCAAAATGACAACGCCTTTAGACAGTTTTAAATGCCGCAAAACCCTCAATGTTGGTGACAAACCGTTTACATATTTCAGCCTTGTAGAAGCTGAAAAAAATGGCCTACCAGATATTTCCAAACTTCCTTACACCTTAAAAGTTTTATTAGAAAACCTTTTGCGCAACGAAGATGGACGCTCTGTTACGAAAGACGACATCATTGCCATTGCCGATTGGCTTAAAGAGAGCAAATCATCTGCCGAGATCGCCTTTCGCCCAGCCCGCGTTTTGATGCAAGACTTTACGGGCGTTCCAGCCGTGGTTGATCTGGCCGCGATGCGTGACGGTATTAAAGCCCTTGGCGGCGACCCTAAAAAGATTAACCCCCTTGCCCCTGTTGATCTGGTGATCGATCACTCCGTCATGGTTGATAATTTTGGCAACGCTGGTGCTTTCGCCGCAAACGTAAAGCGCGAATATGAACGCAATGCCGAGCGCTATGAATTCCTAAAGTGGGGCCAAGGTGCGTTTGATAACTTCCGCGCTGTGCCTCCGGGAACTGGCATTTGCCACCAAGTAAACCTTGAATACTTAGCCCGCACCGTGTGGACAAAAACCGATGCAGATGGCAATGAAGTTGCTTATCCCGACAGTGTTGTCGGCACCGACAGCCACACAACAATGATTAACGGCCTAGCCGTTCTTGGTTGGGGTGTTGGCGGCATTGAGGCTGAAGCTGCGATGCTTGGCCAGCCTATATCAATGCTTATTCCTGAAGTTATTGGCTTTCGCTTAACCGGCAAATTGTCCGAAGGTGTAACCGCAACTGACCTTGTTCTGCGCGTTGTTGAATTATTACGTGCAAAGGGCGTGGTTGGTAAATTTGTCGAGTTTTGTGGCGAAGGTTTGGCTCACTTGTCTTTGGCCGACCAAGCAACCTTGGCTAATATGGCCCCTGAATATGGCGCCACTTGTGGGTTCTTCCCAGTTTCAAATGAAACCCTTGAATATTTAGAAAACACAGGCCGCGATGCGGACCAAATCGCCTTGGTTGAACAATATGCCAAAGCGCAAGAAATGTTCCGCTCAGCAGATTCTGCCGAACCACAGTTTACATCTGTAGTTGAACTCGACATGACAAGTGTTCGCCCAGCAATTTCTGGACCCAAGCGCCCGCAAGATCGCATTTTGCTCAATGTTGCAGACACCAAGTTTGCCGAGGATGTAAAGAACGAATTTAAAAACAACGACCCATCAACCAAACGCTTCCCCGTTGAAGGAAAAGACCACGACCTTGGCCATGGTGACATCATGGTGGCGGCGATCACCTCTTGCACCAACACCTCAAACCCATCCGTAATGATTGCGGCTGGTATTGTCGCGCGCAACGCCAACAAACTTGGCCTAACCGTCAAGCCATGGGTTAAAACATCTTTGGCACCCGGCTCACAAGTTGTGACCGAGTATCTTAAAAAAGCTAACCTTCAAGATGACCTGAATGAAATGGGCTTTGATTTGGTTGGCTATGGTTGCACCACCTGTATTGGTAACTCTGGCCCACTCGATGAGCCATATGTTGAAGCCATCAATAAACACGATATTATTTCAACATCTGTTTTGTCAGGTAACCGCAACTTTGAAGGCCGCATTTCACCAAATATCCGCGCCAACTATTTGGCTTCCCCACCGTTGGTTGTTGCCTATGCGATTGCGGGTAATCTAAACATCAACATCACAACCGATCCGCTTGGCCAAGACCAAAACGGTAATGACGTTTACCTCAAAGACATCTGGCCAACATCTAAAGAAGTTGCAGACACGGTTGCCAGCGCTGTCACTCGCGATGAGTTTGTCAGCCGCTACGCTGATGTGTTTACAGGCGATCCAGCATGGCAAGAAATTAAAGTCGAAGACAGCTTAACCTATGGCTGGTCCGACAAATCAACCTACATTCAAAACCCGCCTTATTTTGACGGCATGACGCTCGAAGCAGAGCCGATTGAAAACATTGTCGAAGCGCGCATTCTTGGTCTATTTGGGGATTCCATCACCACTGACCACATATCACCTGCTGGTGCCTTTAAGGTTGACAGCCCTGCTGGTCGTTACCTGCAAGACTTCCAAGTGCGCCCTGAAGACTTTAACTCCTACGGTTCACGCCGTGGCAACCACCAAGTGATGATGCGCGGCACCTTTGCCAATATCCGCATTAAAAACCAAATGGTTGATGGCGTTGAAGGCGGTGTGACCAAGTTCCAACCATCTGGGCAAGTCATGGACATTTACGATGCAGCCATGCGCTATAAAGAAGACGGCACCCAACTGGTTGTCTTTGGTGGTAAAGAATATGGCACAGGCTCATCTCGTGATTGGGCTGCAAAAGGCACCAAACTGCTTGGCGTGCGTGCTGTAATTGTTGAAAGCTTTGAACGTATTCACCGCTCAAACCTTATCGGCATGGGCGTTCTGCCATTGCAATTTACAAATGGCCAGAGCTGGAAAACCCTTGGCATCAAAGGCGATGACATCGTGACGATTGAAGGCCTAGATGGTGATCTAAAACCACAACAAAGCTTCACCGCCACCATCAAATCAGCAGACGGTTCAACCCAATCCATCGAACTGCTCAGCCGCATCGATACGCTGGACGAACTCGACTACTACACCAATGGCGGTATTCTTTCATATGTGTTGCGGAATTTAGCCAACTCGTAAGCTGCAATGAATTGCACCTCACAAAAAACCACCTAAAACCCCTTCACAACTACTCACCTCAAAGTGAGTAGCTTGTGAGGCGGTTTTATGCCATCTATTACCCATGAAAAATCTTCCCAAAGTTTCCCGCCGCGCAGCCTTAACCTTTGGTGTTGGCGCGCTTGCTGCCTTTTCCGCTCGTTCATCAAGCGCTCAATCGGTTCATGCAACGGCTGACCAACCGATTGTGGTTGAATTATTTACCTCCCAAGGTTGCTCATCTTGCCCCCCTGCAGACAAGTTATTAGGCGAGTTGGCTGGCCAGAAAAACATCATCCCTTTGTCGATGAATGTTGATTATTGGGATTATTTAGGTTGGCGCGATACGCTTGGTTCACCCGAACATACTAAGCGCCAAAAACAATACGCTGCCAACCGTGGCACTCGACAAGTCTACACCCCACAAATGGTAATCAATGGCCACTTAAATGTTGTTGGTTCACGCCGCGACCAAGTGATGCGCACTCTAAAACAAGCCACGGCAAAAACCGAGCGCGTACCGATGGAAATTTCCACAAAAGGCGATGAAGTCATCATCAATGTTGGTGAAAACAAAAACATACCAACACCGCAAAAAGCCACCGTTTGGGTGCTAATGACCTCGCAAGAAGTCTTCGTTCCAATTAAACGTGGTGAAAACAGTGGTAAGAAAATCACCTACCATAATGTGGTACGTCAAATCATTCCTGTTGGCATGTGGGAGGGCAAGGCAGTGCAGTTTAAGTTGCCCAAAGCCAGCCTTGACCTTGGCAAAAAACAAGACGGTAAACGCGATTGTGTCGTATTACTACAAAAAGGCACTGTCGGCGAAATTTGGGGTGTTGCGCGCGCTAAAGATATGAGTATTTAGAGTCTAATACGACTTCCTTTGATGCAATTGCACTATTTACGGCGCTATTTTTCTATGCGACCCTACTAACATGACCTAACGTTACAACCCCTGCATTGGAAGTTATATTAGGTCAAGGGGCCATACTCGCAGACGGAAAACCTTATGAAAAAAACTTTAGACAGACGACAACTACTCACTTCATTTGCCGCATTGGCAGCTTCATCAACGTTATTCTCTCGCTCAGCCCATGCCAACGCCGCGGCCGCATTTTATCGCACGGGTGAATACACCTATTGCGATCTTAAAATTTTGGCCTCTTATTGGAGTAGAGATACCTACCAAGCCAAAATATTTGCAGGACAAAAAATTCTGTCTGGCAACAACTACACTTTAAAACAAGTCCTTGCAGCAGCCCGCCCTGTTGCCAAACAACGCCGCGTAACCTGCACTTTTAATGATGCGGACAACCCAAGGTATACTTACAATGATGCTGTGCGTCTGGCCAAACATTGGGGTTTCAACACACCATGGGATGCCAAGGTCAAAATTACCAACAGTATTTTTTATGGTAATAATTTGTGGGTCAAAGGCGAATTGGCCTCTATTCGCTAAGTAATATTGAGCATTCAATTCAGATGGACCAAACAAAAATTAGCTGGAAGTGCGGTTATGAAATCGAACTTCTGGCCCCTCAAGGTTCTAGTCGCCTTGATTTAGCAAAAACCATTGCCGCTAATTCAGGTGGCACAACAGCTCCATGCTTTCACCCACAAGCTGAATTAAGCGATGTGGAAGGCTCACCTGTGTTTGAAAACCTCACGCTCGGCTATGACGCTTTTGACCAACAGGGAAATCTACTTGCCCGCTGCGCTGACGACCTAACATTACAACAAGACCTTGAACCCAACACCGCCCCAAAAGCTGGCTGGTATCGCATTGCGGGCGATGACCCACGGTTCTTGCGCCTCATCATGCGCCACGCAGATCCAGCTGCTCCCTTAAACGAAATTTTAAACCCCGTAGCCAAACTGTTTGGCACCACCCCTGAACATCTGCCCGAAGGCATGGTACGCCTTGCTGATAGCCACAACGCTTCCATTGCCATCGCCGCCCCACTACCGGGCGAGCGCCAGCGCCCGTGCGAAATCATCACCCCACCCATTTCGAAAAATAACTTTCAAACGCTCGAAAACCTATTGGCCCCTGCGCGCCAGTTAAATTTCACCATCCCCACAGAAGCAGCCTTACATATTCATTTTGATGGCGAAAAACTTTGCAATGCTAAAGTGCTTTCCAGCCTCATTGAAGACTTACACCTACACGGTGAAAGCCTCAAAGCCTTGGTATCGCCAAATCCCAATTGCCGCCGCTTGGGGCAATGGCCCGTGCAACTGCTCGCCATCACTCAGACCGACCATTTTCGCTCGCTAGATTGGCAAAGCGTCCGCGATCACCTCAGCGATATTGGCTTAACAAAATTTTGCGATTTTAATATCACCAACCTAATCCACCGCCCGCCCAACAAGCACACGTTTGAAGTACGAATTTTGCCCGTTAGTTTAATGCCAGAACCGATCATCCATGCCACGGCATTGTTTGAAGCCGTTTTGAATAACGCAATTACACCAAGACATTTTATCGCCAACAAAATGCAAGACTTTCGCACCTTTTTACAAAACTTGAACCTCAACAAGTCATCGCAAAAGTATTGGTTGGATAAATGTTTATCTAAAAGCATATAACGCAGTGCTTAGCGCTTTAAACGCACCAACGCCTCATCAAGTGCTGACAAAAACCGCGAGCGATCTTGCTTGCCAAATGGCGGTGGGCCACCCACAATATCCCCACCCGAACGCAAATCAGCCATCAAGGCACGCGTTGCCAGCGCCGCCCCAATTGAGTTTTCCGTAAACGGCTTACCATTGGTGCCAAGCACAATCGCACCAGCTTTCAAGCACCTATCAGCCAGCGGAATATCAGCGGTAATCACCACAGATTTTTCATGTGCATTTTCGGCAATGTAATCATCAGCGGCATCAGGGGTGGCATCAACCACCACCTGTTCAACCCCTGGCGGCACCCGAAAATACGAGTTCGCCGCCAAAGTTATCGGCACACCATAACGGCCCGCCACACGATACACTTCCTCTTTGACGGGACATGCGTCACCATCAATAAAAATATGCACACCAAGCTGAGGAGTGGTTTCTGACACTTAAACTATCTCGCGTAAAACTGGGGACACTTTGCCAATGCGAACGCGTTTGCAAACAAACACTGCCTCACTTTGACAAAGTAATACTTTTAATTCAATAAAACGCGACATACTTTAGCTGAAAGCTTTCGTCAATACATCAGACATACGCTTAGCAAAGGCCACCGCATCTGTTGGACG